>JALHPH010000181.1:0-3380 GCA_022842565.1 Fimbriimonadaceae bacterium | reverse complement strand
TTTGTTCTTATCCAGAAGTAGATTAAGATAGGGGGATGATCGGACGCAAAAGTTCGGCGTTCACGCTGATTGAGCTACTCGTCGTTATCGCTATCATCGCGATTCTCGCTGCCATCCTGTTCCCCGTCCTTGCGCAAGCCCGCGAGGCGGCCAAGAAAACCACCTGCCTGATGAACCTGAAGCAGGTCGGATTGGCGACGGTTATGTACACGCATGACCAAAATGACTCGCACCCCGCATGGGCCGCGCTCTCGCCACCCATCAACGGCGGCAACACCAGCTTCGTTTCACCGGACATCCAGGTGATGCCGTACGTGAAAAACGACCGGATCTGGACCTGCCCCAGCGATTCGGCAAAGCGCCTCCCACCGACTTCAGTCATCTTTCAGGACGGCAAATGGCGCACCAGGGCCATCAAGCGCTCCTACCAATATGTGGGCAATCTCCACACCAAAGAAAAGAACGGCATCGACCGAAACACCGGCGTCACCACATGGATTGGCCCCGGCGATTGGGTTTACCGCGGCCGAAACAATAGCGAGCTCTCCGAGCCAGCGTCCACGGTCAGCTGGGTAGAAGTCTGGCCGCTCGATGTGAACGACCCTTATGTCGGCGGCATCTGGGGCTCGGGGTTCATCAACTGCAATACCAGCAAGCTGGCCGGGCGCAAGGTGCCCAGCACAGCGCCGGGCGATGCCTCGCCGGTCCCTGCGTGCAACACCGACTACGCGAAGCGCCCCACGCCCGGTCACGGCGGCAATGCGCACTATGTGTACACCGATGGCCACGTGAAAATCCAGACCTGGGCGGCCATCCGGCAGAACGACTTCTTTGTGTTCAAAGCCGACAAACCGAGCGCGACCTTCAGTCCTTAAGAGTCGGCTCGACATGCAAGGTGCGCTCGTGATCGTATTGCACCACGCCCAGTCCGCCGCCTTTTATGCGTCGGACATAACGCTTCTGCGTCCAGTCCACGGCCACATAGCTGCTGTGCTTTTGCGGAGAGTTCCGGGCCGCGACCATGGCCGCCTCGCGTAGCACCTCAGGCGGCACCTCGGCACCCTTCTTCGGGACCTGGATCACCACGTGCGCCCCTGGGCTCCCACGCACGTGAAGCCAGATGTCGCTCGGCTTGGCCACCCGGAGTGTCAAATAATCGTTGGCTTCTGAATTTTCACCCAGCAAAATCGTGTAGCCCATCGGCCCTCGAATCTCCTTCACCCGGTGGCCCGCATAAGGGCGCTCGGACTTGTCAGCGGTCGGCAGCCGTTGCACTCGGTAGAACCCACGGTCCATGGCGGCCGCCTTCATTGCGAGCAGCTCGGCCTCCTCCATCACCGGGATTTGCGCGAGCATGCCGCCCAGCTCATTCAGCTCCGCATTGATCCGCTCAAGCTGGCTATTCACACCCTGCGCAGCGCCCTTCGCTCTCTTAGCCTTGTCAAAGAACTTCTGTGCATTCTCTTTTGGAGTGCGCTCGGGATGCAGCGGGACTGTGATCGGGTTGCCTTCATAATCCCAGGCGGCCAGTTCGGCGTCGCCGGGCCGAATCGATCCCATGTAGGCTAGGATCAGCTCGCCCCGCAACTGCAATTCGGCCGCCCGGGCCGCTGTATCCTGCACCTCGGTGAGCTCGGTCACCGCCACTTCCCTCGCCAGGATCGCCCGCTCGAACTGGGTGGTCAGTTCCCTGCGTAGCCTGTCGCGCAGCGCCAGGTGCTCGCGATCGTGCATGACCAGATCCAGCACCTCGCCGATTCGCTCGATGTGAGTCTGTTCCAACCCGAGCGCTTCGATGGGAAGTGGATAGACCCCCACCCCCGGGCACAGTACAGGTTCAAAAACATCGCGCTCCAACGCTGCCCGAATGGTGTCCAGCGCTAACCCGGCGCGAACTAGCTTTAGCAAAAACGGTGAAGCCCCGAGCGCACCCTCAAGGTCGTCTGCGCTTTCGGCGGTGCGGAGCGCCTCGCGCATGGTCCGTCCACCCCCGGGCGGAGGCGCATACTTTTGGCCCGGCAACAGCGGACGTTTCGATTCCTTTGCACCGACCCAGTGACTCGCACCCAGAAGTTTGCCGCTCGAATCGGTCAGCACTAAGTGGCTGTGCCGGCCCATGAGCTCGGCGATCAGCCGGAACTCACCCTCTGCGGTCCCCCACACCACCGTCACAACCCGCTCCAAATCGTGCTGCTCCACCGCCAAGAGGGTCCCGCCCTCGAGCGCGCCGCGCAACGTGGTCACGAAAGGCGTAACTTCGGCGCGCACCGGCGAGCGCGGCGCCAGGTGAAGCCGGAAGAACTCCGGATCCCAGCTAAGCGTCAGCCAAGTCGGTCGACGGTCAAAAAGTTGGATGGAAACCGCATTGCCATCCAGTGCCACGACTTTTTGCGCGCGTGCCCCCACGGCCGCGCGAAGTTCGCATGCCACCGCCCGACAAACCAAACCATCAAAGGGAATCCGCATGAATAGGTCCTATTGTGGTCAAAATAGGATCATGTCCGGCTTTACGACTCACCGCGGGAAGGCAGCGGTCTTTTTGAACCATGATGTGGACACCGATCGCATCATTCCCGCGCGCTTCCTCAGCATGATCACCCGCTCGGGGTATGGCGAGTTGCTTTTTGCCGACGTGCGTGGCCCCGAGTTCCCGCTGGACCAACCCGAAGCCAGAGACGCATCGGTGCTGGTGGTGGGCAACAACTTCGGCTGCGGGTCAAGCCGCGAGCACGCCGTCTGGGCGATTCAGCAAGCCGGATTCAAGGCGGTCGTCGCTGAAAAGCGTCCCGAAAACCCTGGCTACAGCGACATCTTTCGGAGCAACGCGGGCAACTGCGGCTTGGCGCTGATTGAGCTGGACACCGCCGCTCACGCCCAGCTTGCCGCCCAGGGCAACGGCCTGGAACTCGAAATCGACCTGCCGAACCAGGTCATCCGCTCGGGTGGGCAGTCGTACCCGTTCGAGATCAATCCGGCGACAAAAAAGCAGCTCATCGACGGCCTCGACCTGATCGGCATGACGCTGAGCTATCAGGATGACATTGCGCGATTTGAGGAACAACACACCGCCTTCGTCCCACCTCAGGGTTAGGAGTAGTCCTTCGCGTACTTCGATTTGTAAGTTCCAGCGCTCTGCTTCCGTGTTGCGCCACCTCAAGGCAACTTCACCGAGTTGAACTGGGCGCATGTCCTGTTAGGTAACGGGGTCTATTGGCCCCATTACCTAACAGGAAGGGCGTGGCTACGGGCAGGAAACACGGCCAGAAACCAAACCAGCCACTCCTCCCCGAGGCCACGCCCTCGTCGCTTCGCTCCTCCGCCTCGGAGTGGCTGGATCGGGTGATTACCCAGCATCCGAAAGCACGTAGCTTGGGTGCCTG
>JALHPH010000180.1 GCA_022842565.1 Fimbriimonadaceae bacterium | reverse complement strand
GGTTGAGTCGATTGATCCTCTCTGGGATCGACGCGCTGACCTGAACCGAGATGGCGAGATCGGCCCTGGCGACTTCGCGATCTTGGCAGGTAGCTTCGGCGAGTTCGGCGACTAATCACCGAAGAATGCCTAGCAAAACCCCGCTCAGCCGTTTGGCTGGGCGGGGTTTTGCTTTTGCTAGCCGGACCTGTTGCCCTTACTGATTCTTGGCAAGCGTTGACGGCTTGGTAGCTTTCTCTGTAACGACCACGGCGGGCTGATCGTTCAGGGTCATCAGGTATGCGCCCAGCGCGCTGATCTCATCTTCAGAACCCACCAGAGGCGGCATGAATTTGCTCGTGGTCGATTCGGGTTTGTGCTCCTTCAGCATCTGCAGGAGGCTCGCGGTGGACGCTGCGTCACGCTGCGCCATGAACCGCTTCATGGAGCGATAGCCCGTTTCGGTGTGGCACGACATGCACTGACCCCGGAAGACCTGCTTTCCGACTTCCACTTGGCTCGCCGTGCGCCCCGGATTCCACATGGACTGCGTCAGATAGCCCTCTGAATTGAAGCCATCAATCTCGGATTTGCGGATGCCGTTGCTGTACATGTGGTCTCCGATGACCCAAGGCTTGCGAATGGTCTCACGCACATATTCGGTGCTGCTGGTGGCGATGATGGCCAAGAACATGACGGAGGCGGCATGCCCCCAGGTGAGGTCTTTCGGCAACTTATAGGCGAAGAAGTACACAACGCCCGCAATGGTGAAGGTCGTGATGACCGTCAGCATTGCGATGCGCGTGACCTGGGTGAATCCGCCCGAGCCGATGTTGGCCATTCCGAGCTGAAGGAGACCAAGATTGTTGGCCGGAGTCATGGCCAGGAACCACACCAGAAAGACCGGCAAGAGCACGAACATCGGGACAAGCCACGAGGCGCTCCAACGGATCATGCTGACGCGGGTCGAGTCCTTGATTTCGCCGTTTACGCGGGCCAAGGTGAGCAGAGCCCAGACGCCGGCGAGCGCCAGGCACGCGAGCGTCCGAATCATGAGGCTAGGGAAGTAGGTGGGGTTAAAGAAGGCTTCCCAGAATCGGGATGCCTCTTGGCCCGTACCTGCCACCGAAAGCCAAGATGCGCCAGGCGTCAGCATGAAGGACAGAATGCCGTTGATGATGACGAGCGTCAGGAAGGACGATGCGGCGTAAAGATAACCAATCTTCAGGTGGAGCTTTTCGGGGATGCGGTCCCAACTGTAGTAGTAGGCGGCCGCTGCAGCGAGCTCAATCACGAAGAAAACCCACTCGATCGCCCAGCCGAACACAAAGTTGTGGATGAGCGTGCTGGTGGCTTCTGGGTGCACTAAGCCAATGGCGAACCAGATGCCGACACCCGAAATGGCGCCGAACACGCTGGTGAGCACTAGGAAAAACCGGCTGTGAGTTCGGATGACAGGGAGCCAATCGCGTTTGTTTTCATAGATCGCTTTGCGCTCGGCGAGGGGTAGATAGAGTCCGCCACCGACGGCGAACCAGGCAATGACCACGTGGAAGATCGAGATGATCCCGATCACCCAAGAGCCGCCGATATTGGGGACTTCCCATGCTGGATAGTTCATAAATCCTCCTGCCTTAAGCGGCTGCTAAGTACCCCCATAGCGTCGTGAGGCCAAGCACCGTGAGAACGAAGATTCCGAAGTAAGTGGCCATGCGCGCCCGGTTGCCTTTCGCCGATCGAGTATCGAAAACCGGGATAAGGAACCAAAGCACAAGGCCGAGAGTGAAGAGACTCATGCCGAAAACCTCGCCCGCATAGCCTGGGATCCACTGCCCGATGACCTTGAGGGTCTGGAACTGGCTCAGGAAATACCACTCGGGTTTGATTCCGAGCGGCGCGGGCTTGAGGAGATCGGCGGGCGGACCGAGCTGCCATGGGAAGAGCGACGCCATCAGTGCGATCACGTTCAAGGTGATCAGCCACATCGCCAGATCTTTCGCGAGGAAATTCGGGAAGAACGGGATGGACTTTCGCTCGGCGGCCGGCTTGGCTTCCTCGCTGACCGGCAGGGCGTTGCCGTGCCTTTGCACCAAGTAAAGGTGGAACATGAGCAAGGGAAGGAACAGGGCGGGCAAGACCACCGCATGGAGAGCAAAGAAGCGCTGCACCGTGAATTCGCTGACTTCTAAGCCGCCGCGCAGCAAGTTAGCGATCGGTGGGCCGATGAGCGGAATCGCGTTCGGGATTTCGAGCCCGACCTTGGTGGCAAAGTACGCCAGCTCGTCCATCGGCAGCAAGTAGCCGCTGAAGCCGAAGAGCATGCCTAGCAGAAGCAGCGCGATGCCGCTCCACCAGCCGAATTCGCGCGGTTGCCGATAGGCCTTCATAAAGAAGACCGAGAACATGTGCACGAAGGTAGAGAACAAGAAGATGTTCGCGGCCCAGTTGTGCGCCGAGCGAATCAGCCATCCGAAATGGATTTCGTTGGTGATTTGCCGCACCGATTCGTAGGCTTCGGGGCCTGGGCGGTAATAGACCAGCAAAAGCACGCCGGTAACCGCTTGGACGATAAAACAAAAGAGCGAAATGCCGCCCCAGTAGTACCAATAGCTGCCGCGGTGAAGCGGGACTGTCTTCTTGTCGGCCAGTGCCTTGAGGTCGCTGAGCCCCAGACGGTCATCGAGGTATTCGTAGGTGTTTGCCATGGCAAATCAAGACCGGGTGATGGTCATTCCCCCCTCCATTGGGGTGACTGTGTAAACTTCGAGCGCCTTGGGTGGCGGTCCGCCGGTGACGGCTCCCGTCCTGGCGTCGTATTCGCCGCCATGACACGCGCAGAAGATTCGGCTTTGAGCGGGCTGGAACTCGACCGTGCATCCCAAGTGAGTGCACACGGCCGACATCGAAACCCACGTGTCATCTTCGTGGTGGATCAGCAGCGCGGGCGCCGTGCCGAATTTGAACATCAGCGCTGAGCCCTTCGGAAGCTGGTCCGCATCGGGGAGCTTTACTTCGCGTACCTTGCTGGCCGCAGCCGCTTTCTCGACCGGGGAGTTGAGATAGCGATAGACGGGATAGGCAACGGCCACTCCATAGGCCGCGCAAACACCGCCCAAGGCGACCTTCACAAAGCCGCGCCGGGTGAAAGAGTGGTCCTCAGGTTCCGAATCGTAAGGTGCCACATTGGGTTCTTGACTCATTGGGTGACGGTCTCCTGTACGGGGGTTGCGCTCTTCATGATGCTCAGCAGCCAGCCGACAAGGCCCAGGCCGATGACGAAGAGCAGTAGGAAAATGATGACGACGGACCAGTTGGTGACCACCTGACGGTCCATCACATCGAAGCCTTTGGTGAGCAGGGTCGCATCGCGAAGTCCATCGCGCACGAGCACCGCGCCGGTGGTGGCGAGGAACGCGCAGACCACGCCGCCGATGCTTGCTGCTAGCGGGGCTTTAGGGCCTAGGTGCAAAAGACCAAGAACCAGGGCGAGCGCCGCGCCAGCCACGTAGATCATGGAGCCCGCGTTGGCAAGTCCCAGTTCCATGGTCTTGGCGACGATGCCCTCTGGTTGCCTCTGCATCACGAGCATGGCGCACACGCCCTGTACGATCACTCCGACCGCACCGAGCGCACCACCCGAGCGGCGCAGCAAGCGCTGCGTGCCCTCATCAATGTGCTTCATGTGGCTGAGCAGCGCGGCCCACGCGCCGCCGAAAACGAGTCCGCCCGTCATCACGAAGAGCCAGCGGGGCAGCATGGTCGCGTCTCCGCGCGGCATCAGCAAGCCGTGCGGGCTAGCTTCATACATCTCCTTCCAGACCTCGGGTCGCAGCATCAGGGTCATGTTCATCGAGTAGATCTGACCGATGCTGATGACTAGGATGAGCGAGATGAGCGAAAGGCCCCAACCCGCTTTGCCATCCTTGATGTGGTCATAGGTTCGGTAGATGCAGTAATAGGCTGCGATCAGCATGCCGATCACCGAGATCCAAAGCACTCCGATGAGCACGCTGCTGGTGTAGAGCGCACGACCATAGAGCACTTGAGCAAAGAGGAGGGGCGGAACGCCCAGATTAATGAGATAAGTCATGAGAACCGGCAATCGGCGAGAAAGCACGAGGCTTGCACTCAGCTGGCAGTTGTCCTTCTTCATGCGCCCAACGAAATTGAACCAGGTGGTCATTGCGAGGGAACCCACGACGGTCATGACAGCCACAAAGTGAAGCGCGAGCGTGAGTAGCAACAGCGCTTTCATCAACCAAACGGGAGCC
Source organism: Fimbriimonadaceae bacterium (assembly GCA_022842565.1). Classification (GTDB taxonomy): domain Bacteria; phylum Armatimonadota; class Fimbriimonadia; order Fimbriimonadales; family Fimbriimonadaceae; genus JAFLBD01. Next base: position 114 of record JALHPH010000180.1, on the reverse strand, counting down.
GGTAAAGGGATTGGATCAACCTTTGGAAACTCCATCACACTTCATTATAGAACAATTCTTTTAGTTTATTAATGAACAAAATTGTGAATTGTGTGATTACAATTGCGTATAAAC
>JALHPH010000179.1 GCA_022842565.1 Fimbriimonadaceae bacterium | reverse complement strand
GGAAAAGCTGTCCGGCGTGACGTTCAGTATCGCCATGATTTCGGGTCTGGGCATGAACCCCAGTTTATCCCCGCATGTACACTGCCCGGATGCGCACAGGATTTTTCGTAAACGCTCACTCTCGGCGTGGCGCAGAGTGGTTTCAGGAAGCCGAACGGCAATTGGCGACGTATGGGTTGGAGCTTCATCAATCGAGCATTTTTAGGTCGAGCGATTCAATGGACGCAGCCGTTAACAAGTTCCTTGAGGAAGGCGGCGAATACGTGATCCTCGGCGGCGGCGATGGAACGATCAGCACGCACGTTCCCAAAATCATCGAACAAAAAGCCCTTCTGGGTGTTCTGCCAACTGGAACTGGTAACGCCTTTGCTCGCGACTTGAACATTCCCACGGCCGTCGGACCGGCTGCGCGGGTGCTCGCGCAAAAGAACGAGCAACTCGTGGATATCGGGCTGTGGGATGAAAAGGTCTTTTTGAACCTGGCAACCGTCGGTGCGACCAGCAAAATCGCGGACGCGCTAGACCCGTCGCAAAAGCGGACCCTCGGGTTTGCAGCCTACTTGGCGGCGCTGGCAAAGATTGTTACGAAGGTCCGGCCGTTCCATTTGGAGATGGTTCTGGATGGTCAGCAGCATGAAATGGAGGCGGTGCAGTGGGTCCTAGGCAATGGCCGTTACCACGCCGGGCCGTTCGAACTGTCGCCGGATGCAACGCTGGACGAGGGCACGTTGCACGGTTACGCGGTCGTGGGCAATTCCGTCGCAAGCCTGCTGAAATACGGCGCGGCCATGACTCTTGGGCGGCACCTGGATGCGAAGTGCGTTCACGGTTTCTCGGCACGCGAGGGCAGCCTCACGTGCAGACCGGCGCGCCGAGTGGTGCTTGACGGCGAGCTCAGCACGCGAACCCCAGGCAAGTTCAGAGTCCAGAATGCCGCGCTCAGAGTGGTGACTGGCTGAGCGCGGTGCCCGCTGCTTCGATTTCGTCTTCGGTGGTCAGGAAGTCGGGTCCAAACCGGATGAAGCCCTGGCGGGCATCCACCGCGATACGGCGCTCCGCACGCAGCCACTTGCAGACTTCATCGGCACGGAGGTGCGGCACCAAAACGTATTGCCCCCAGGCTTCGGGATCAGCAGGTTGGAAAGCGTTAGGAAGCTTTTCTCGCAGGGCAGCCAAAACGGGGCGCATGCGATCCCGCACGTTGGGAACACCTAGCTTCAAGGCAAGCTGTAAACCAGCGCGCGCTTGAAAGAGCGGCAGGATTGCGGGGGTCGCCTCGTCCCAACCGCGGCCACCCTCGGCGTAGTCGGCGTGTTCGACACGCTTGAACGCCATGGGCTCCTCTCTCGCGAACCAACCCGTGTCGAGCGTTCGTAGTCCGTCGCTGCGCGGAGAGACCCCGAGCCAACAGGCTCCGGGTCCTCCGCGCAGGTACTTGTAGCATCCTCCCACCACGAAATCGGCTTCGCTGACCTCAAGTGGCAGCACCCCTGCCCCATGGTAGGTATCCACGATCACCCGCGCTCCCACGGCGTGGGCGGCTCGGATCACCTCGGGCAGTCCCTGAAGTACCTGTCCGGTCGCAAAGTAAACCGCGCTCAGCACAACCAGGTCCACACCCTCCCGGATCTGCTCCAGGTAAGCCTCCATCTCGTATTTGGGAACTCCGCCCTCGACGCCGGTGGGGCGCACCCAGCGGACTTCTGCGCGGTCCTGGGCTGCGTAGGCTTTCAGAATGAAATCGAGCGAGTCGAACTCACCGGTCGACGCTACGACGACGGGTTTGGTGCCCAGCGCATTCAAGACCGCCCGGAGGCCCTGACCCGCGCTTGCCTTTGGGATCACCGTCCCAGGAAAGCTGAGCAGTGCGCCAATCCGCTGACCAAAGGCTGCGCGCTCGGCACCCCAGAGCGCCCAAGCATGGTCCATATTGGAGTACCACGCGTCCAGTGCTTCTTGCACGTCGGCGGCTGTCTGATCCAGCGGGCGGCCCAGCGAGTGGTTCGCTAAATAGATCTCATCGCGTGCCAACGACCTGGTGAAGAGACCTCTGAGTTCGGCCTGTGTCATTGCCCGATTTCCGTCCTCACGTCCCAGAGCTCGGGGAAAAGTCGGTGGTCGAGAGCTGCCCGCAAGAACGAGACTCCGCTGGAACCGCCGGTGCCGATCTTGTGGCCGATTATTCGCTCGACAGTTTTCATGTGCCGGAATCGCCAAAGCAGGAACTGTTCTTCAACGTCAACCAGCTTTTCGGCCATTTCGTAGGCGTCCCAGTGAAGCGTGGCGTTCTCGTAGACCACTTTGAAAACCCTGACAAGTTCGGGCGAGGATTCCCGCGACTGCGACCAATCGCGTTCTAGGAGCTCCGCAGGGATCGGCATCCCCTTTCGTCCCAGGTATCGAATGAACTCATCGTAGAGGCTGGGGGCCTCCAGGGTCCTCCTCAGCGGCTCATAGATTTCTGGTCGGTGTTCAAAGACCTTCAGGCATTCGGCGTCCTTGTTCCCGAGCATGAACTCGATTTGGCGATACTGCGCACTTTGGAACCCACTCGCCCGGCCCAAGAGGTGCCGGAACTGCGCGTATTCGGATGGCGTGAGCGTTTCCAGCACGGCCCACTGCTCAAAGAGCATGCGTTGGATATGCTTGACCCTCGCTAACACCTTGAAACACGGCTCAAGCTGATTCTCTTGAATACTGGCGATGGCGGCGTCCAACTCGTGGATGATCAGCTTCATCCAAAGCTCGCTCGTTTGGTGCTGGATGATGAAGAGGAGTTCGTCGTGGTGATCGCTGACCGGGCGTTGGGCTTGGAGCACTTCGTGGAGCGCCAGATACCCCATGTAGTCCATCTGTTGCCGCAGGTCCTGGTGGATCGTCGGCTCCATGGCACGTTGTGTCATGGAGCCAGTTTAACCGTTCTTCGGTCTTAAATCCGCGCGAGAATCGTCTCGCGATGGAACATCCGCCAGGTGATGAACATCAGCACTGCTGTCAGCAATGCGTTCACGCTGAAGGACCCGATGGCGGCGAGCCAGTCCGGCTTGCCGAGAATAGCGCTGCGGATTGCAACCGATGCGCTCAGCACGGGCGTGAACTTGATCCACACCGCTTGGGCGAGCCCCGTAAACCCAAGCATGTTGCTGAAAATCGCGGGCATCAGCACGATGAAGCTCGCGACCGAGAGGTAGGTTTGCGCTTCCCGCATGTTTCGGGCGTATGTGCTCACGAGCATCAGCAGGGCTGCAAACATTGTGACGAGCGGTAAGAGCGCGACTAAGGAAACGGCGAGGCCCTCAATGCCGAGGCTGACGCGCCCCTCGCCGCCCATGAGGGCCGAGGCAGCCACGCCCACCAACCCGAACAGCGCCGATGCCAAACAAATGAGAGAGAGCGCCAGCGCTTTGCCCATCAGGATATCGGTGCGGGAGGCTGGAGAGACAAGCAACGTTTCGAGCGTTCCGCGTTCCTTTTCTCCCGCGACCATGTCGCTCACCGAGGCAAAGCCGCCATAAAATGCCCAGAGAATAATGACGTACGGAATGAGCGACGCGAGCCCGGCCGCCCCCTGCGCCTCTTGGCTGGCCACGTCCTTTGGTTCCACCTGAATCGGTTCAAGCAGTGCAGGGTCCAGCCCGGCGCCTTCGACCACTTTCTTTGCCGACGATGCGTTTTGTTGTGCGATAGCCTGTCGGAAAGCACCCATCAGAACCTGGCTGAGGGGTTCGCCGCTATCGAAATAGGCAAACGCTTTCATTCGCCCTGCCCCAGATGGCTCGAACTTCACGACCAACTTCGCCTTACCGCTTTTCAATTGTTTCTGGCCCTCTTCTAGAGTCGCGACGGTCTCGATTTTCTGGCTTTTCAGCATCGCCGCCGCGAGGCCCTGATCGGTGCCGGCAACGACTGTGATAACGGACGTCCGGCTCTCGGACACGCTGCTTTCGATGGCGGCAATGAGCCGCAGCATCACGAGGATCACGAGCGCAGGCATGAGGAACGACCCCACTACCACACGCCGATCGCGCAGCATCTCGAAAAGCTCTTTTGAAAAAACGTGTTTCCACATGGTCAGGCCACTCCGCTCCGGTAATCCACCACTTTCAAGAACGCCTTTTCCATCGATTGCTCACCTTGCTCGGCGCGGATGGAAGTCGGCGTGCCCGATCCCATACACTTGCCGTTGTGGATGATGACCACTTGATCGCAGAGCCGGTCGACCTCGCTCATTATGTGAGTGCTTAGCAGGACGGTCTTCCCTTGCCCGCGACATTCCTCGATGAACTCAAGCACCGTCTGGGCCATGACCACGTCAAGCCCCGCTGTCGGTTCATCAAACAGGATCACGGGCGGGTCGTGGAGCGTGGCGCGCGCTATGCTGATGCGCTGCTTTTGACC
>JALHPH010000178.1 GCA_022842565.1 Fimbriimonadaceae bacterium | reverse complement strand
TGCTCTTCCGATCTATCTCGCTGGCCCGAGTTCCCCATCCACGAAGTGCCTATCCATGGCATTACGAATGGCGTGCACACCACTACATGGCTCGGCGAGCGGATGGCCGATCTTTTAGATCGACACGTCGGCCCGGCTTGGCGAGATGACCCCGCCGCGCCCGAAGTCTGGCGCGCCATGAGCGAACTCCCCGATGAAGTGCTTTGGGAGGTCCGCGAGGACTCCCGCGCGGACTTTGTCCGGTTCGCCCGAAAGCGCCTTTCCAAGCAGCTCAGTCGCCGAAACGCCAGCAAATCGGAGCTAAACGAAGCAGCTGGCGTACTTGATCCGCGCGTGCTGACCATCGGATTCGCTCGTCGCTTCGCGACCTACAAACGTGGATTCCTGCTCTTCAGCGACAAGGAACGTCTGAAAGCAATCCTGCATCACGCCGAGCGCCCCATCCAGTTCGTTTTTGCCGGCAAGAGCCACCCCAAGGACGACGGCGGGAAGCACATTATTCAGGATATCTTCCGGTTCATTCGTAACGAAGGCGCGCGCCACCGCATTGTCTTTCTGGAGGATTACGACATCGAAATTGCCCGCCACATGATCCAAGGCGTGGACGTTTGGTTGAACAATCCTCGCCGACCCATGGAGGCCAGCGGCACCAGCGGAATGAAGGTCGTCCCAAATGGCGGACTCAACTGCTCGATCCTTGATGGCTGGTGGGCCGAAGGGTATCAGCCAGGCAATGGCTGGGCGATCGGCGACGAGCGCATTGACCCCGACCAGGGCCGCCAGGACTGGAACGACGCCCAGGCGCTTTATCAGCTCTTAGAACAAGAAATCGGCCCAGCGTTCTACAACCGCAACGACGCCGGAGTCCCGCTGGGATGGGTGGCTTATATGAAGCAATCGATGCGAGAACTTGCGCCTAGGTTTAGCACCGCACGAATGGTGCGCGAATACACCCAGCGGTTCTACATGCCTGCTCACGAGGGTTTCGTCGAACTCCAAAAGGACGGCCTGGCCAAAGCCAAGCAGGCTCTGGATTGGCGCAAACGCGTTCGCAGTGCCTGGCCTGGCGTGCGGATTGACCACGTGGAGAATTCACTGCCCGCCGTTGCCAAACTAGGAGAGGCCTATCGCATCACGGCGCATGTGGATCTGAACGGCTTGGCACCGCAGGATGTGCAGGTGCAGGTCCTATTGGGCCGAGCCAGTGCCGCCCGAAACCTCGATGAGCCGGTTATCGAATCCATGCGACTGGAGAAAACCGAGGGTCGGCTTTCGGTCTATTCCATCGATCTGACCTGTAACCAGAACGGCATGTTCGGCTACATCTGCCGCGTGGTGCCGCACCACGATGTGGTCAATGTTGCCAGCGAACTCTCGTTGGTCCGCTGGCAACATATCGAATAGGGCTCAGTTTACTTTGCGAAGCGTCAGCGTATCGACGGTCAGTTGGTTATTCACCAGCTGGCCCTCGGCTCGCACGGTGTTCCTAAACCCAGTCGAAACGTATTCGAAGTCCATCTGAAGCTCGATCCGGTCGCCGACGATTGTTCCGAATCCTCGCGTCACTCGGCCTGCAACACCGTTTCGAACGGTGGTGCCCGTGATCTGGAACAGGTTGCCAGCACGGATGAATCGCAGGGTCATGTTGGTCGTGGTCGTGCCTTGAACCCAAGTGCCTGTCCAGTTGCCCGTGACATGATTAGTGCCTGCGATCTTTCGCAGCCGAAGTTGACCATCGGTCGTGGTACTTCCCTTCACGCGCCGTGAGAGGAAGCGGTCGGAGATGCCCTGGCGCTCCAGCGTGTAAACGCCTTCCCGGGGGAAGCGCATGGTGATGACGGCATCTCGGCCGGCGGTTCCGCTGACGACGGACGTGCTATCAAAAGTAAGATCGCCGGTGCGGAGCCTAGCAAAACCGCTCACTGCCTGTCCGGTGACGACGAAATCGGCATCGAGGCGATCTCCGACTGCGCGAGTGGTCTCGGACGCCGAATAAACGCCTCTCGTCAAAACTTCGACGGGCGCAGGGCCGCCTTTGCTGCTGCCTCCGCAGCCTGCTACCACGATAGCCATCGCAGCCAAGACCCCAAAAAGCACAGTTCTACCCATTTGCATACGAGTATACGGTCAAGGCCCATGCCATCTCGCCTCGTTGAGTTACCTGGAATTCCAGATTACGCTCGCTTCTTACGCCGGAACACGGAAAGCGACGCGAGTCGTTTTCTGCCATCATTGAACCTAGCACTAGCGAAATTCTCCGGAAAGTTGCGGGTGTTTGGGGTTCCCAGGTACAATGCGAAATCGCGCCGCTATGCGGCGTACTCAGAGGATTTCACTTGGCGAAAACCATCACCATCACCCCCGAAGAGCAATCCGCACGTACCTATGTCGATCGTTTGATCCTCACAGAAATCTCCGAGCTGCAGACTGTGGTCAAGCTTAGCGAGATCGCCGACCGCCTTTCTGATGAAGGCATCGGGCTGGCCGCTGTGCGTTCCCTGTTGGCCTCGAATCCCGACCGATTCAGCTATAACGAGCGCCGCTGGGTGCCCGCCGCTCGCATCGAAGGGCACGGTCGCCCGGTCGCCGAGCAGATCCGCCTGACAGTCGAGCGCTTTGGTGGTCCCATGCCGTTGCACCTGGTCCTCAGTGAGCTCAGCATCCTTCGCCCGCTCGTTGACGAGGAGTCGATTGAGCGACTTCTGACCCACCACGAGCTTCTCGCCCTGACTCCAAAGGGCAACGTTTTTCTCCGCGAATGGTGCTTTGCCGCCACCGACGAGTACCTGAACAACGCTCTTGCCAATCACTCGATCAGCCAAGACGAGTTTGACGCGCTGAGCAAAACCCTGAGCGATGTCGACTGGCGTGAAATCGACTCCGCAGCCAAGATTTTGGCGAAGGCTTCCCCGATCAATGCCCGCACCGTGGGCGCGGTCGCATGGCACGCCCTGAGCCCGCAAGACCCGCGCGCTTATCACCTTTACGACTGGAAAGTGCTCTACGGTGAGCTTTTCGATTGCGAGGAGTTCGTACTGGCGGGCGACGGAAAGTTCTACGCCGCAAGCGAAACCAAGCGCTGGATCACGAACACGCTGAAACTGGCCGACAAGCTGGCGCCCACCGTCGAGATTGAGGACTCGCAGCCCATCGAAGTGCAGGATGAAGATGTGGAGCGCATGATCGCCAAGATCGCCACAAGCGACAAGTCCATCACCGCGACCCGTATTCTTGAAGAATTCTACGAGATCACGCCGACGGTCAAGACCTTCCCTGACGACCTCGCCAACGTGATCGCCGCCCTCAACGGCCGCGACGAAGTGCGATGGGTCGGCGGCGACCGGTTCAACAAGCCGAACGCCGTGCCGGAGTTCGTGCAGTCGGTGCCTGATCTTTTCCAATACGTCCCCACGGACTTCACCGACGAAGAGGGCGAGTTCATCGATGTCGAGCTCACCGACGAGGGCCTATCGAGCACGCTTCGCAAGCTGCTGAATCACCCGCTTGCCGTAGACGTTCTGGACGAAGAGCCTCTGCTGGCACCGAAGATCGTTCCGGATTCCACCCGATGTGTGCTGAAGTCCATCCACCGCGAGCTGGGCACCTTCCCGATCGCGCAGATCACCAACGGCTTCTTCGAAAACACACCGAAATACCAAGAGATCATCGTCATCGACCCAAGCGGTCGCGAACTGCAAATCTGGCTGAACGCCGAAGCCCGACTGCTGTTCGGCTTCATCGATTGGTTCTATGACCAGTCGGTCGAGTCTGGCGCGGTCTTCCAGCTCACCAAAACGGCCCGGCCCAACGTGCTCGACTTCGAGTGGTTGGATCAGACCGACCCCGTCGTCTACATCACCGCTCAGCGGATGGAAGAGCTTCGCGAACTCCAATCACGCAGCGAGGGCATGAGCACATACGATGTGATGCGCGAAGTGATGGCTCACTGGCCGAAGGGCGCGGACTTCCTTACTCTCCTGTGGGAGATCAACGTAGTCCGCCGCACCTCGCGCCGTATGACCGCTTCCCTGCTCAGCAGTTATGCCTGTTTCTACCAACGGTCAGGCTCGCCAGTCTGGCACTATGACCATAAAAAGGTAGATCAGGGCTTCGATAAGTCGAAAAAGAAGTTCATCAAGAAGTAAACTCCCCAGTCCGAAACACAAACCAACGAAACTATGGCTAACCTTAATTCAAGCAAGAAAGACGTCAAGCGCATTGCTAAGCGCACCGAGCGATACAAGGGCGTTCGCTCCGCCCTCAAGACCTATATCAAGAAAGCGCGCAAGTCCGTTGAGGCGGGCGCCGCTGATCCGGTGGCCACGGCTAAGGCTGTGAAGTCGCTGGACAAAGCCGCTACTGCTGGCATCATCCACAAGAACCAGGCCGCCCGGCGTAAGAGCCGGCTGATGAAACTCCT
>JALHPH010000177.1 GCA_022842565.1 Fimbriimonadaceae bacterium | reverse complement strand
AGGACCTTGGTGGGCGGATGATTTTCATTCTGCCCACCCTTTTTTTTGTATTCTGTGATATTAGATGAGGGAGGAAACTCATATGAATTCACGAATCCTTTTATTACCTCTCTTCTTGGCTCTAGCGGCAGCCGCCTGCGCTGACGTACTGCTTGGAAATTATCCGCAGACGAATGACTCAACCCAGCTTGCCGGTGCGACGCCAGTACGTTTCAAGGCATTCAGGTTCATCAATCCCCTCATTGAACGAACACTCCTTAATGTTCGAGCTCGGGTCTCATTAACCTCCACTGCCTTCGGTGCAGGCAATTTTCCAGTTGTCAGGATCCACGCGGACGGTACAACTCCCGGCACGGTGCTCGCGACACTCGCGCTTGATTCTCCCGCCTACGCCGTAGGGATTTTCGACTACATTTTTGAACCAGCGAGCTCCTTCCAATTTGCAGCCAATACGACCTATTGGTTGACGCTCGCTGGCACCAATACCACTGGAGGACTAGACTTCAAAGCGAGCCTTCCAGCCGTGCCTTACAGCGGACTGACAACCGTCCTAGCCAATTCTTTCACAACTAACGGTACAACTTTCACAGCTTCCGTGATAAATCAGACGTGGGAGATCATTGTTGCAGGCGCGCCTTCCCAGTCAATCAGCGGGAATGTGGTTCTTGAGAACTTCACGGCGACGCCGCTGAACCGCTTGGTCGATTTCGAAGTGCTTGATTCGACCAACAACATTGTGTATTCTGCGAATAATGTGCCCCTTGGACCAGGTGGCATCTTCTCCCTTTCGACAGTCCTTGAGCCTGGTACCTATTCGGTGCGCGGCAAAGGAACTCACTGGCTAAGGAGGGTTGTAACTGATGTGGTCGTCTCCTCTTCAGGTGCGACTGGAGTCACTATTAGCATGAAGAATGGTGATGTGACGGACGATAACGAAGTTGGCCCGGCGGACTTTTCTAGTCTGGCGCTCGCTTTCGGTAGTTTCTTAGGCGACTCGAACTACACAGATGCTGCCGACCTGAATGGTGATGCTGAAGTCGGGCCAGCCGACTTTGCCATCCTTGCTGGGAACTTCGGCGAATTCGGCGACTGATCGCATCGCCAAGCAATAGAAAAGCCCCTGTGGAGAATTCTCCGCAGGGGCTTTTCTATTGGGTAGGGCCCGGCTTACTCTTTTTCGCTCACTTCCACCTCGTCCAGGGCCTCGCTGGCCATGTCCGTGATGCTGGTGAACGGAAGATCGAGTTCGTCGTCGATGGTCATGTCGTTGGCTTCCACGAGGGCGGTCAGCGATTGCTGAGCCCATTGCGGCGCGCTGCGATCCACTTCGATTCCCACGTGCTGGTAGTGGCGCACGCCGGTACCGCTTGGGATCAGGCGACCGATGATCACGTTCTCCTTAAGGCCGGCGAGGACGTCCTGCTTTCCACGGACCGCGGCCTCGGTGAGCACGCGGGTCGTCTTTTGGAACGATGCGGCGCTCAGGAACGAGTCGGTGGCGAGCGATGCCTCGGTGATACCCAGAAGGATCCAGGTAGCCGTTGCTTCGCGTGGGCTGCGCTCAATCTCTTCACCTGTAATCGGGTCGTTGTACTTGAAGCGCTTGCCCTCGGCGATCATGCGGCGGACCTTGTCGTTCTCGCGTTGATAGCGGAATCGGTCCACGATCTGACCTGGCAGGAACGGGGTGTCGCCCGGCTCCTTCACTTGGCGCTTGCGCAGCATTTGGCGGATGATGACTTCGACGTGCTTGTCGTTGATGTCGACGCCTTGGGCCTTGTAAACGCGCTGCAGGTTCTGCACAAAGTAGTCGCAGACTGCGTTGGCACCAGCCAGATCGAGCACTTCGTGCGGATCGAGCGGGCCTTCAGTAAGCGGGTCTCCCTTGATGACCTTTGATCCGACATCGATCGGCAGCTTTCCAAGCGGTGGCACCAGGATCGGATAGAACACGCGGACGGTCTCAAGATTGAATTTCTTAAGCGCTCCGACGATCTGAGCGTTCATTTTCTGACCGATCAGTCGCTCCAACGCGGCGTCGTAGTGGCCATCCTTCACTTCCCAGGCTTGCTGGTCGGCAATGTAGGCGTCGCGGAGCGTGGCGATGGCGGGAACCTCAGCTTCGACCACCACAAAACGGCCGAAGCTCGTTTCGTTGATGGTGGCAACCGTTCCGGTCACCGGGCAGATGATGGCCTTACCACGCGGTTGGCGTCGCGCTTCGAAGATTTCCTCGACGCGGACGATGCCACTGGATTCACCCGTCCAAGTATAGAAGAAGGTTTTTCGGCTTCGATCCCAGAGCTTTTGGCTATCGCGGTCCAGCTTTTCGGCTGCTTTCGCGGCGGCCTTGGTGGTCTTAGTCGCCTTCTTGGCTTCCACCTCGGTCATGTCCTTCTTAAAGAGGGAACGGACCACGCTCTCTTGGCTTTCGATGAGCTTGGTGGGGTCAAAGTCCTTCTGATCGGTGGAGGTGGCGCTGCTGAAGTCCTCCATGAATTGCTTGATGAACTTTCCTGTTTTGTACTGGTTGGTTCGCGCAATGGAGGCAGAACCGGCCACACCACCGGTGTGGAACGTTCGCATCGTCAGCTGGGTACCGGGTTCTCCAATCGACTGGGCGGCGATGATGCCGACTGCGACACCGATTTCGATGAGCTTTTTGCTGCTCATGTCCATGCCGTAGCAGAGGGCGCAGATGCCTTGCTCGAGTTCGCAAGCCAGAGGCGAGCGAACTCGCAGACCCAGGTGACCGTGGTCGGTCATGGTGAAACCGATGGCGGTGTACCGCTCGCCCAGCTTTTCGCGCTCGGCTTCAGTCTCGGTGGCGTCGGCTTCGCGGACGAAGGCCTTTTCGAATTCCAGCAGCCGCTTGGCTTGCTCCTCAAGAATGAGCTGGCCAGTCTCCAGCACCACCGTGCCCGTTTCGGGGTCGATGATGGTGGCGAGCGACGCCTTACCCAGCGCGCGGTCGTAGATCGATTCGATCTGCTCGCCTTCGCTGAGCAAGCGGTGGATGAGGATGCCCTCATTGGTGCCGCAATCGTGCTTTCGGATGATCACATCCTGGGCGACGTCGCAAAGCCGTCGGGTGAGGTAGCCGGCGTCTGCAGTACGCAGGGCGGTGTCGGCCAATCCCTTACGGGCTCCGTGTGTGGTCACGAAGAACTCAAGCATCGAGAGGCCACGGTGGAACGAGTTCTTGACCGGAAGCTCATAAATCACTTCGTTGAACTGGTTCATCATTAGGCCGCGCATTCCGGAGAGCTGCGAAAGCTGCTTTACCGAACCACGAGCACCGGAGACGGTGATGATGGAGAGCGGATTGGTTTGTTCCATTCCGTTCACCAGCTCCTTACCGATCGAGTCGTAAGTTTCTTGCCACAGCTTCACGAGGTTTGTTTGCATCTCGTTAAAGCCGAGCATTCCTCGTCGGAACTGGGTGTCGATGCGCTTGGAACGCGTGTCGGCGTCGGCCAGAATTTCTTCGCGGCGGGCGGGCGGGTCCATGTCGGTCAGAGCGATGCTGATGCCGTAGTTGGTGGCCCACTTGAAGCCGAGGTCCTTCATGTCATCGAGCAGCTTGATGGTGGACTCTTTGCCCGCCAATCGGTGGCAGCTCACGATGGTTTCCGCGATGTTCTTCTTGGTCAGTTCCCAATTGATGAACTGATCCGAGAAGCGCATGGGGTAGGGAAGAATCTCGTTGAAGATGAGCTGGCCCGGCGTAGCGTGGAAGATACGGGTTTCGTAATCCATCGCCAGCGGCTGCAGTTCGCGCACTTCCTCGCCGTCCTCGTCGGTGGTGGTGATGTAGGCAAACTCCTCGCCCGTATTCGGGTCGCGGTAATCCACTTCGTCGTTCGGTCGCAAGATGGGGCGGGTGAGGCGGACGCGGACGGGGTCGTTCAGGCCAAATCCTCGCTGCTCCTTGGGAACCTCAGTCAGCACGTACAGGACTTCCTCGATGGACGAGAAGGTCATGGGCGCGGGCACGTTCTCGGGGTCTGCCTTGTGGGCTTCTTCCTGAGCCAGCAGTCGCTTCTTGCCTTCGTGGTTGGTGTAGGTGAGGGCATAGCCACCCAAGACGATGTCTTGGATCGGCGCAACCGTTGCCTTGCCGTCTCCTGGCGAGAAGAGGTTCTGCGTGCTGAGCATGAGGATGCGGGCTTCTGCCTGCGCCTCGGTGCTCAGCGGCACGTGGACGGCCATTTGGTCACCGTCGAAGTCGGCGTTATACGCGTGACAAACCAGTGGGTGCACTTGGATGGCCTTGCCATCCACCAGGATCGGCTCGAACGCTTGGATACCGAGGCGGTGAAGGGTCGGGGCGCGGTTGAGAAGAACCGGGTGCTCCTTAATCACTTCTTCTAGGCCATCCCAAACCGACGGGTGCATCCGGTCGATCATCTTCTTCGCCGT
>JALHPH010000176.1 GCA_022842565.1 Fimbriimonadaceae bacterium | reverse complement strand
GTCCACTGGCTTCCCCGCAAACGCGGCCGGCAACATGATGTGGACCATTCCGGCCACGTCGCCCTGAACATCGTGGAAAAGCAATCCAATGCAACTTCCGAGCCCGAGACAGTTAAAGGTCGCGTGACCCTTTGCCACGTGCAGATCGGCCATGCCAACCAAAAATTGTTGCGCCGTGGCACTCATGCAGCCTCACCCACCCCAAGGCGGTTGAGTACTTCTCTCAGACCATCGCGGGTAGGGATGAAAGCGAAGAAGCCCCTGATCCCGAGGTCATCGTTGTAAATCGAAGTTTCCACGCACAGCGCGACCGCGTCGGCCATCTCGGCCTGCAGCACGACGCCCTCGACGATGGTCATGGCGGCTTCGACGCCCACGCTGGGTACGGTCGAGAGGAGTTCCAGCCCGGTCATCTCGGCCACTGCGTTCAGGAAGTGGGAGTTTAAGATGTTGCCGACTTCGATCATGGCGCTAGCTTCCACTTCGGTGATCGCGAACATATCGGATGGGGCTTCGCCCATCAGGAGTGTCCACACGGCTTGGGCGCTTTCCCATGGAAATAGAAACACAAGGTGCCCGGTGGTGCTGCCTTCGAAGGGCATGAATACGCCAACAGTGACCTCCATGGGGCCGCCCAAGAGGTTGCTCAATTGATCGACCGGGACTGAATCCACATCGGGTACGGAAAGGTGGAACTCGCGCCCGGTCATTTCTGCTAGCGATCTCGCGGAGTGTCCAAGGCCGATATTGGCAACCTCTTTCACAGCCGAAAGTTGTAGCGGGCTTAGTTGATCTAGTTCTTCTGACAGCATAGTCGCATCCCCTTTTGGCCGTACCCCCTGGCCACTCCGGATATTCCTTCTGGGAGTGCTTTTGCCGTAAAGCAAAAGTACGTGAGTCCTAGGACGGGAACCGTGACGCTACTTCACTCGTTTAAACAAATGGAAGTCCCAATAAGATTTCCTGTCCCCAAAACCTCATCCCATCCCCACCAGGGCACCCCGATCCCCCATCGGTGGTGCCCTTCAAATTGTCCACCTTCGGTAAACTGCGGACCACATGAAGGAACTGGACCTGGAGACCATCCGGCACGCCCTGCGCACGGCGCGCGAGAATGGGTACGAAGTGGTGCGCATCCGATCCGGTGCCGAGGCTTTCCGCGGTACGCTCGACCTCACCCGCCCAGAATCCGCCACCCCCGAACTTGTCTTTATGCCCGAGGAGATGGATGCGGATCCCGAAGAGACCGAAGGGCAAGCATTCGAGGAAATCCGCGCCATGGCAGTCGGCTACTTTGCCCCCGGTTCATTGTTCGAAGTCAGCGCCAGTGTGAACAAGGGCGACGTGGTTGGAAGCATCCGAGCATTGGGCATCAGCAACGATGTGACCAGTTCAGTTTCCGGGAAGATCACTGAGGTTCTCGTAGGCGAAGGCGATCCTGTACAGTTTGGTCAGGCTTTGGCTAGGGTGGAAGTATGAAGAGATTGATTGGGTTTGGGGTGGTTGCGGCGTGCTTTCTCAGTGGGTGCGACACCGGGTTGAGCAACAAGAGAGCCGACCAAGAGGGCAACACTGTTGTGGGCCAATCGATGGCTCGTGGCAAGGACTATGTCTGCATGCAGAACTTGAATTCGCTGCGGCAGGGAATTGAACTCCATCGCTCAAGCGATCCCGATGCGGCCGCACCGACCGAACTCACCCAGATTAAGGTGCCTTCGGAAATGCTGATGTGCCCCATCGGCAAAGAGCCGTATAAATACGACCCGGCCGCCGCGACCGTGAAGTGCGAGCACCCCGGTCACAAGAAGTATTGATATGATCCAAAAAGTTCTCATTGCGAACCGCGGCGAAATCGCTCTGCGCGTCATCCGGACCTGCAAGCGAATGGGGATCGAAACCGTCGCGATCTATAGCCAAGCCGACAAAGACAGCCTCCACGTGGCCGCCGCCGACAGCGCCATCTGCGTGGGCGAGGCGACGAATACCGACAGCTATTTGAACCTGGCCAACGTGCTGATGGCCGCCGAAATCAGCGGAGCGGACGCCGTGCACCCCGGCTATGGCTATTTCAGCGAGCGCACCCTTTTCGCCGAGGCTCTGGCGGGAATGGGCATCAAGTTCATCGGCCCGTCGGTGAAGGCGATTGAGGCGATGGGCGATAAGGCCGCGGCGAAGGCCGCCGCCATCGCCGCGAGTTGCCCTGTCGTCCCGGGGAGCGATGGAATCGTTGCGAATGAAGCCGACGCCATCCGGATCGCCGAAGAGATCGGTTACCCGGTGCTACTGAAGGCGGTAGCGGGTGGCGGAGGTAAAGGCATTCGTCGAGTGGATTCTTCTGCCGACCTCGGGCGGCTCTGGAAGTTGGCCCAGAACGAGGCCCAGGCGAGCTTCGGTAACGCTGATATGCTGGTGGAGAAGTGCGTGATCGCGCCGCGGCACGTGGAGGTGCAGGTGATCGGCGACGAGCACGGCAACCTCATCCACCTCTTCGAGCGCGAGTGCTCCATCCAGAACCTTCGACACCAAAAGATCGTAGAGGAGGCCCCTTACGCCGGGATGAGCGAAGCGCTTCGAAAGCGCATGGGCGAAGCCGCGGTTCGCGTCGCTTCTGCAGTCGGTTACTCGAACGCTGGCACCGTTGAATTTTTAGTAGATTCGTCTGAAAACTTCTACTTTTTGGAGATGAATACTCGGCTCCAAGTCGAGCATCCCGTTACGGAAGCCATCACTGGACTGGACTTGGTGGAGCTTCAGATCCGGGTGGCGCGGGGGGAGAAACTACCCCTCACCCAAGAGCAAGTGCAGTTCGAGGGGCATGCGATCGAGGCGCGCATCACAGCGCAAGACCCCGATCAGCAGTTTGCACCGTCAACCGGGCTGATCTCGCGGTGGAACGCGCCAGGCGGGCCGGGCGTGCGGATGGACACCCACGTTTACGCCGGATTCAAAATCATGCCTTTTTACGATCCAATGATCGCCAAGCTGATCGTGTATGGCCGAGATCGCGCCGAGGCAGTGCAACGGCTGACGGTCGCTCTGGACGAATTCCACGTAGAAGGAATTAAGACGAACATCCCGTTTTTGCGTAGGCTGGTGCGCGATGCAGACTACCAGGCGGGCGACATTTCTACTGCGTTCGTCCCGCAGTTCTTGGGCGAGGCCTAAACCATGACCGAGGTCGCTGAAAATTTTGATCCGAAGCCGATTCGCTCGCGCACGGCTGCACGGCAACTCGTGTTCCAAATGGCTTACGCTCTGGACACCGAAGGGATTTCGCTGGCAGAAGTCGAGGCGCAAATCGCCGAGCAGTACCTTCTTGAGAACAAGCTCGATACCTACGTGATTCCGGCGCTGCGCGGGATGACTCAAAACCGGGAGCAGCTGGATGAGGCCATCGCGCCGCTCCTTTCCAAGAATTGGAGCTTGGAGCGCATCGCGAAAACAGACCGCGCTATTCTGCGATTGGCAGCTTACGAATTTTGGTTTTGTCCAGGAATTTCTCCAAAAGTTACCGTTAATGAGGCCGTGAACTTGGCAAGGGCCTATGGCTCCGAAGAGAGCCGGAAGTTTGTGAATGGTCTGCTTGGCTCGCTACTGAAGGTGAGCCCGAAGGCGACTTGGGATCCGAGCCAGGAGGAGATTTGGTCAGGACCGAGCGAGGAATCCGCAACTCCGCAAGCCGAGATCGATGAAGCGGTGGTCACCGAGGGCACGCCCGAACACAACGAAATGCTGAGCGCTGGCGCATGGGTGATGAAGGTGCCGGACCGGCCATGAGCCGAGCGCAGATCCTGGATGGCCGCGCCACCAGCACGCTGCTTCGCCAAGAAGTGGCGGCCCGTGTCGTGCGCTTGGGCTTCCAGCCCAGGCTCGAAGCGATCGTCGCCGCTCAAGATCCCGCGAGCCTCGCCTATGTCCGCATGAAGCGCACCTGGGCCGAAAAAGCGGGAATGCTGAGCGGCAGTTGGGAGGCCGGCCCCACAACCACACAGGCCCAGCTGATGGACCGCATTGCCGAACTGAACGCCGACCCCGCAGTCCACGGCATCCTGCTTCAACATCCGCTACCGAAGCATCTTGACGAGGATGAAGCGCTGCTGGCGCTGGGCCATGCCAAGGATGTCGATGGAATTTCGCCTGCGTCTCTCGGGCGATTGACAGCGGGGCTGCCGGGCTTTCGATGCGCCACCCCGGCTGGCATCATGCGGCTTCTGCAGCATTATCAAATCCCGATTGAGGGTCAGCGTGCGGTCGTGATTGGCCGAAGCGTGATCCTAGGCAAGCCGATGGCGCTGATGCTTTTGGAAGCAAATGCGACCGTGACCATCGCCCACTCGCGCACCCAAAATCTCGCCGAGCTTTGCCGCGAAGCCGACCTCCTGGTGGCCGCCGTGGGGCGTGCCGAACTGGTGAAGGGCGACTGGATCAAACCCGGCGCAATTGTTGTTGATGCTGGTTACAACAAGGTCGAGGGGCGAGCGCAAGAT
>JALHPH010000175.1 GCA_022842565.1 Fimbriimonadaceae bacterium | reverse complement strand
TGGCGTTGATCACGGCGCTAGCGATCACGACCCCGCTTTCGTTGTCGTTTTGATTTAAGTTCGTACCAAAAGCATACACGCCGCGCTCCTTGCAAGCATCAAACACGCCTTGGGCGGCTGCATTGGCCTGGTGGATGACGAAGTCCGCGCCCTGGTCGATGGCGCTGAGCGTGGCTCGCTTCGCCGATGCGATATCTTTGTCGTCCTCCAGCTCAATCGTAATCACCTGGATCTCGCCATTGATGCTCTTTGCGCCAGCTTCAAAAGCCTCCAGCGTCGAATCGATGCTAGGGATGCCGCCCAGCCCAACTCTCGCGATCTTCCCGGTCTTGGTCATCCCCGCCGACATCATGCCTGCCAGGTAGCAACCCTGCTCCAGATAGAACCGGAATGCGCCCACGTTTTTGGCCGTGGTGCCGCCCGAACTGCTGACGAAGACCGTGTTCGGAAAGTCCTTCGCGACTTCGGCCGAGGGTCCGTTGTACTCAAAACCGTGTCCGAAAACCAGTTGGTAACCGTCTTGGGCATAGCTGCGAAGCGCATCCTTGATCTGCGTTCCGCTGGCCTCCTGGTTGCTTACTTCGGCTTTCAGCTCCGATTCAACTCCTTTCAGACCGTCGTAGGCCATGGCGCTCCAACCCGCGTCGCTGATGCTACCGGGAGTCAATAGCGCGACCTTAAATGGTTTATCGGTGGCGGCGGCCGAAGGGGTGTCCGTCTCGCTGGTGGGAGCGGGGGCGTTGCTGTTGCATCCGAAGAGTGCGACGGCGAGCGGTAGTGCAAGGAGCCAATTGCGCATAACGGCATCATACGCAATTCTTGGGACCGATGGTAGCGCGAGGTCAGTAGCTGGAATACGAAGTGCCGCCGCGATCGGCACCAGCCGCCGAAGATGACACGCTGGCAAGGCCCGTCACGCTGGAAAAGCTGTAGTTGAGCGGTGCATTCGAGACCGGATCGTTGGGGACCGAGGGCAGATAGGGCCCTCGCCACATGAGCGGATCGGTGATGCTTTGAACTCCGACCGTCTTGTAGTTAATGGTCAGCGGCGCAACCCCCCGCGCCAGGTCGTTCAGGCTCACCGGGTGGCCGCCGGTGTCGGCATAGGCTTGCTGCAATGCCCGGCGAACCACATAGAGGTTCTGCTTCAGAGCTTTGTCCCGCGTTCTGGCTGCCTGATCGCGGTAAGAGGGCACGGCGATGCCGATGAAGACCGCCATCATTGCGAGCCCAATCATCAGCTCAGCCAGCGAGTATCCGCGAGTTTTCATTCGAAGACAGACTCCCTTTTGCGGCGCACAACGACGTTGTCAAGTGACCAAGATTCGTCGTCGATTCCCTGGATGTTGGCTCCTTCACTCGAAAACCTCAGCTCAAGGGGGCCGCCGCCGTGGCTCCATTCCACGCGAAGCGTTCGGTAGCTGCGGTTGCCACCCATCCCCCAGCTGTTACCACGAATTCTCCAGTTAACAGTCGGAGAGTTACTGTCGTTCGAGGCAAAGTCAGTAAGTGTGAGGTTCAAAAGTGGGTTGGAATTAGCACGAACAACAAACTGGTCAGGGCCCGAGCCGTTGTTGCTATCCCAAGTCGCATGCATGATCACATCGAAGAACATGACCATCCGTCCTGCTGGAACCGATCCCAGGTTGAGGTTTGCCCAGTTGCCAGTTCCCCCGAAGTCTCCTAGCGCCCTAATCACTGTGGTCGCACCCGTCTTTGAGCGGCCCTGATTGAAGGAGAGGATTCCATTGACAGGCGGACTCACTGGATCGCCTCCGCCAGCAACCGTTCGTATGCCATTCCAGGTCCAACCAGCCGGAGTACCGACGTCAAAACTGTTCGCATAGACCAATTGATGTCCGAGGCCAGGTCTCATTTGGGCAGCCGGGAAAGCCGTGGGCGTGCCGCCGTTGGCGCGGTATCGCGGTTGGACGCCAAACCACCCACCACCGTCAAAAATCTCGATCCAAAGCCGGACTTGCTGGCCGGCCGTGAGGCTGATGCCAGGATTGAAGCCGGTCTGCGAGTTGTAGACCAACTGATCGTTCACCCACAGCCAATAGCCGTTGTCGGCCCAACCGTTGGAAGTGAATGTGTAGGTTCCCGACTGGGGCGCCGTCCAAATGCTAGAGTAAGTGATGAACCAGTACTGGCTGGTTGAGCCCACCGCGTGACTGGTGTTGTTGGACCCCATCGTCACGTCGAAGGTGTGATCGATGCGGCGTAGATACACTTCATCGGGAACCGAGGGATCCCAAAGATTCGCCCAGGGCCAGTAGCCGTTGCTCCAGGTGGAGGAATATTCGGCGAGGACTCCCGTGCCGGTGGACGGCGTGGGTGGACCCAAAAACGCTACGGAATCGATCGTAGGAACCGCGGTCGTATTGGGAGTCGGGAAAGAAAGCGTGACCTGCAAATCGCCGGTGCCGTTCTTCACAATCGTCCCGTTGGTATAGGGGTCTAGGTCGATGAACACGACTCGATAGCTCGCGCCATCGGCATGCGGCAGTGGCCCGAGCTTCCAGGTGTTGCAATAGGTCGTGCCCGACCAGGATAGGACCTGAACATTAGCACCCTGCGCAGCAAGGTTGGTGATGCGCGTGCGCGTCGAGCCGCGCTGAACCTCGACAATCATGTTTGCAAGATCGGGTGGCGCGGAATCCACCATCGTCAGCATCACGTCGTAGGGTGTGACGAGCGGCGAGCCGTAGGAGGTTGGAATGAGCCAGACATGCTGGCTTCCTGATTCCAGCGGGATCGAAAAATCTGTAAATGTCGCCGAAGCGTGGGGCATGCTGGAAAGGACTTTCGGACCATCGAAGTTCGGCGCGCCGAGGGCTTGGTGGAGAGTCGAAGTTGGCAAACCCGTCCTATCGGAAGCCATGACACGCGAAGCAAAGTGCCACTGAGTGAAGTTTGCCGCGCGCCGCTTTCCGGTCTCTAAACCGACGACGACGCTGCTTTCGCGGTACTGAGCGCGAGCCGTGACGCGCTCGCCGTTCGCCGCCGAGCGACCCGGGTTCGTGACCGTCGAAGTGACGTTGATGCCGACCCCATTGTAAGTGGTCGCATAAGATCCGACTGCCGCGACTCGGCTGGAGTGAGTCGCAGAATCCTCCATTGCAATCGCCGCCTCGGCGGCGAGTCGGGCGCGCAAGAGATGCTCGTTACGCTGCTGCTGGCTATAGACTTGCGACGCCTGGAGCAGCACGAAGCTCAGCCCTGCAACGCCCGTCACTGCGAGCATCAGCATGTAGAGCGTCACGCCGCCGCGAACAAGGTGGCGTTTCATCGGGGCCTCCGGACGACGCGCCGTACGGTGATCTGCTCTTTTTCGGGAGAATCGATGCCACGCTGGGTTCCCATGCTCGGCACGTCGGTTCTTGCTGTTACAGTGATCGTCACAAGCCCCTGATCAAAACTGCACCCGAGTGTGAAGCCTGAAACCGCTGGAAAAAGGGACTTACCCGATCCATCCACAAAACCTGCCGGAAGCGGTTGAACCGTGACTGGCGACAGGGTGACCTCGGCCAGCATGGGCATGGCATCGCTTGAATCGCCCATGGCGCCCGTTGGCCCGGACCAGTAAACAACGTATCGCTTGGCGCCCCACAGCCAAGAATTGCCGTTCGGATCGACGGCAAGCGCGGGGTCAGTTTGGTTGGTCGCGCTCTTGATTTCGCCGTCGGGAAGGCAGAAGAGAATCAGGTTGGACTCCCCATTCCAGGTTGTGTTGCCCCAATAGCTGATGGACCTTGATGCCATCCGCTCCAATATGTCGGCGAACTGGTTGGCCTGCTCGACTGTCGCGGCCCTTGCGCTTGCTCGCGAGGCTGTTTTGCTAACGGTAGCCACGAAAGAGGTCCCTGAAACCAGAACGACGCCGACGATGCTCGCGGCGACGGTCATTTCCACCGCGCTCCACCCTGCTCTTAGTCGCTTCATTTTCGAGCCACCTGCACGGCGCTGATGGGCAGCACGTAGCCGCCGGTTGAAGTCGGCAGGATGCGAATTCGGTGGCTTCCGCCGCTGAGGGGGCCAAGGACGACGAAGTTGCGATTAGCCATCAGCACGTCCTCGAAGCCAGGGGATGCGGTGTAATCCAAGGTGGCGATGGGGATGCGGCGATCGCCGTCGATTTCGAGCCAACCGGTCTGGTACCCCTGCGCCAGGTCCATTCCGTAATAGACCACCAACTCGTAGCTGGCATAAGGGATGCCGGTGACATCGAGCGTAATGGACCCCAAACCAGCCGTGTCGCGGATCATTCCTTGGTAGATCGCGCGGGTGGTGACGTTCGCTGCGAGCTGCGCCAGGCTCGGATTTTGCGTGATTTCGCCCTGAACCACCGTCAATCGGATTGTGCTGGCCACCCCCTTAGCGTCGGCGGTGGGTTCGGTTCCTCCAGCCGTGGCCAGTCGGGTCCAGCGGCGTTGTAGGTAGTGCCCCACTCCATAGCCCATGTATTCGCTTGGGATGGAACTCATGTTGGGGGTGCCCGTA
>JALHPH010000174.1 GCA_022842565.1 Fimbriimonadaceae bacterium | reverse complement strand
CACTCAAGCTGCATGAGGAATTCGAATTCCCTGTGATGGGTGTTCCGGGGTCCATCGATAACGACATTTCGGGGACGGACTACAGCATCGGTTTTGACACCGCCGTTAACTCTGCACTGGACGCTATCGACCGTGTTCGCGACACAGCCTATTCTCATGAGCGAGTATTCGTCATCGAAGTCATGGGGCGGCACAACGGATTTATCGCACTTGAAGCGGGTCTCTCGGGCGGCGCAGAAGCCGTCCTCATTCCTGAAGTTCCCTATAGCCTGGTCGACATCTGCGACAACCTAGAAGAGATGCACTCGCGGGGCAAAAAGAGCTCCATCATCGTGGTCGCCGAGGGCGCAGCCCGCGCGAGCGACGTGCGCGATTTCATTCAAAAGAAAACGGGCTTTGAAGCCCGCTATCTCGTTTTGGGGCACATGCAGCGCGGTGGATCACCCACCGCTTTCGACCGCGTGCTCGCGCTCCGGCTCGGTGCGCACGCGGCAAACCGACTCCTCAGCGGGTTTAGCGGCGAGATGGTCGGAGTGGATGGCAACAAGCTAGTAGCCAATTCGCTCAGTTATGTTTTGGGTACCGAACGCACCGTGGACCCTGAAAAGCTCCTTCTCGTCGAGGTCATGTCGCGTTGATCCTCACGCTTACCCTCAATCCAAGTGTGGACTACACTATGTTTGTTCCCACGTTGCACGCCAATGACGCCAACCGCGTTCAGCGCGTCGAAGTGGATGCGGGCGGCAAGGGCCTGAATGTTTCGCGCGTTGCTTCGCAGCTTGATGCCTCCACCTTCGCGCTCGGGTTCTCGGGCGGACCAGCGGGCAACTTTGTCGTCTCGGTGCTGGAGGGCGAGGGCGTCCCGACCCACTTTGTGCGCATCCAAGGCGAAACGCGCACTAACTTCAGCGTGGAGGAGTCGGAGCGGAACGCCCCGCCGACCACCCTGAACGCCAAGGGCCCCACAGTTCACGAAGAAGAATGGCAAGAATTCCTGCAAATTTATGAAGCCAAGCTCGCCGCGGCGGAATGGGTTGTGATGGCCGGCAGCATCCCGCCCGGCACTCCGATTGACGCGTACGCCGTGCTCACGCAAATGGCGCATGAAGCCGGCAAGCGCGTGATGGTGGACGCGGACGGCCCCGCCATGATGCACGCCATGCAGGCTCGCCCTCACCTCATCAAACCAAACCGCGAGGAAGCTGGCCGGCTCTTGGGCCGTGAAATCGCGACGACCGAAGACGCGGCCCAGGCGGCCACCGACCTCTTGCCGATGCTACACAACCACAGCGGCGTCGTACTCCTTAGCTTGGGCAAAGAGGGCGCGGTGATGGCGACCCGATCCGGCCTTTGGCGAGCAGAATCGCCCGACATCGAACCCAAAAGCACGGTCGGAAGCGGGGATTCGATGGTCGCGGGCTTTTTGGCCAGCATCGTTCGAGGCGATCCGCACGAGGTCGCCCTGCAATGGGGCTCCGCAGCCGGGGCTGCCACCGCCACCACCGACGGCACCCGCCTTGGCCAAAAGAAAGTGATTGAACTGCTTTTCGACGACGTTCGAGTGCATCGCTTGCGGTAGCCTCATTCGTCTGGAAGCGGTACCCTAGCAGATCAGGAGGATTTCCTTTGGCATTAGATACAAGTGATTTCAAGACAGGCATGGGCCTTAACTTCGATGGTGAGATTTACGTTCTCCTTGAGTTTCAGCACGTTAAACCCGGTAAGGGCGGCGCATTTGTGCGAACTCGTCTAAAACGGGTCAAGAACGGTTCGGTGATCGAACGCACGTTCCGCTCCGGTGAAAAGGTCGAGCCCGCTTTCCTGGAAAAGAAGAAGTTTCAATTCCTCTATAAGATCGAATCCGAGAACGAAGTGGTGGTCATGGACATGGACACCTACGAGCAAGTTCACGTGGATGCGAACACCCTTGGCGAAGGCGCGGAGTTCTTGAAAGAAGAGGCCGAAGTCATCGGTCTGACGGTCAATGAAGTTGTTATCAGCTGGGAGCTTCCTAACTTCGTGGAGCTCAAGATCGTCGAAGCAGAGCCAGGCATCAAGGGTGATACGGTCAGCGGGAGCAGTACCAAGGGAGCAACGCTCGAATCCGGTGCAAAAGTGCAAGTCCCTTACCACATTAACGAAGGCGACGTCATCAAAATCGACACCCGAACCGGCGACTACATCGAACGCGTCAGCCGCGGCTAAACGTCACTCAAAAAGATGTCCGTACGCAAGCGAAACGAGGCTCAAGACGACTTAATCAATAACCTCCTCAATGGCCTGGGGAGGCTCCTTTCGGTGCTCGGCGGTCTGGCGTTTCTCGTCGGCCTCGGCTTCCTTGTCTTCTATTTTCAGCGTTTCGGACAGCCGGTGGATGCGGCCGTTCAGGTCAAGGATATTGAGCGCCTCGTTGGCGTCTTCGGCGATGCCCTGCTCTATGGCGGCATCGTGCTTTGCATCGGATTGTTCATTCAGTGGTGGGGCGAAGAAATCCTTGGCCCGCTCATGCTGATCCTAGGCGGCGGGCTTTTTTTCGCGCCGATGTATCTGCCCAGCCTCTTTTCGGGCTCAGCGCCAAATACAGACATTCCGGGAATGGTGCTGCAGCGACTGCAAACCGGTGGCACCGGCATTGGCCTGCTGGCCCTCATCGCGATCGGCGCGGACGTCGTCACCCGGGTTCATAACCGCGTGAAGTACGGCAGCAAAGCCGACGCACTCAAGTACGGCAAGGGCATCAAAGAAGAAGATGATGTCGCGAAGGTCTTTCTGGGCAAGTGTTGGCAGCTTCCGTATTGCCGCAAGTTTGTCCGCGAGCGCTGCCCGATCTACCATGCGCGACGCACCTGCTGGAAAGAGCGCGTCGGTTGTATGTGCGAGGAATCCGTGATTGCTAACGCCATGAGCGGGACCGCCATCCCGCGTGATGTGGTGGCCGCCGCTAAGTTCATTCCGTACAACACTCGCCTGACCCCGGCCAACAAGGCCGAACGTTGCCGCAACTGCGTGATCTATAATGAGCGTCAGCGCCAAAAGTACAAAGTCGTGCTGCCTGGCGTGCTTCTCGCGATGCTGGCGTTCTATGTGCTCTTCCGCGAGCCGATGAAAGGGATGGTGGCGGGCGTCGCACGGCAAGCCGACCGCTTCTTGGGCAGCGCCGCGCTTTCGGGCGGCAAGACCGGCGCGCTCGACCGCGTGAACGACTCCGGATTCATCATGCTCCAAGAGGTCTTGGTCGTTGGTTTCGTCCTGATGGGACTGGCCTACCTGCTGAAGTTCGCCGAGTTCTTGGTCTTCAAACTCAAGATCTGATCGCCCATGGCCAAGCGCGAACCCAGTCCTAGTATCACGCTCAATGGCTCTTACGGCGAGGGCGGCGGAGCGCTTTTGCGCACTGCGCTCACCGTTTCGGCGCTGACAGTGCAGCCCGTGCGCGTTCACCATGTGCGGGGTGCCATGCGCAAACCGGGCATCAGTAGTGAGGACCTCACGTTCATTCAGGCGTTGGAAGCTTGCACCGGCGCAACGGTAGAAGGAGGCGAACTGGGGTCGCAAGAGATCGCCTTTGCGCCGAAGCACGCACCCCGGCCACTTCGGATGGCACTCGATATCGGCGGGCACGAGAAGGGCTCCGTCCCGGGCAATGCGCTCATGGTCACGCAGTCATTGCTTCCTGTCCTGGCTCGTGCTGGGGGCGTTTCAGCGTTTTCGGTGAAGGGCGAGACCTATAACCCGAACACCCTCACGTTCGATGCGTTTGTGGGTTCGACTCTTGCACTCCACCGCCAACAGGGGCTCTATGTCACCGCTCACCAGGTCTCGGCGGGCTTCGGCTATGCCCAGCACGGCGAGGTGCATATCGAAGTCGAACCCAGCGAGATTGAGGGCTTTGAGTGGTCCAGCCGAGGCAGCCGAAAGCGCGTGCACATGGTTCTTGCGTCGAATGAACTGCACCAAGACATCGTCGACCGAGCCGTCGGTCGGGCCGAACGCCTGATGCGCGACGCCGGGTACGAGCCCGACATCACCCACAATAGCGTGAACGCCCGCATGGCGGGCTCCCATGTCACTTTTTTGGCGGCCTACGAGCGAGGCCTTGGAACGGGGACTGCCATGGGAGCGCCCGGAACCCGGCTCGACCGCGTGGTCGAAGCCGCCTGGGACACGATGGAGGGATTCATCCGCTCGCCAGGAACGCTCGACCCCTACCTATCCGATCAAGCGCTGGTCTTGGCCGCGTTCGCGAACAGCCCGACCCATTTCATTACTGAATCCGTCACGCCCAGACTGCAAACCATGGCGTGGGTGATTCGGCAATTTGTGCCGATCGCCATCACCATTTTGGGGCGACCCGGTGAATCGGGCCGCGTTACCGTCGATCCGCGTTAGCGGAGACTCAGCGCCAGATCAGGTCGCGGCGAGGCACAATGGTCTGCTCGCGCTCTGGCCCGATGCTGACCATCGCCACCGGCGTGCTCGTGAAGTTCTCAACGAACTCCAGAAACTTGCGAGTGGATTTAGGA
>JALHPH010000173.1 GCA_022842565.1 Fimbriimonadaceae bacterium | reverse complement strand
CCCGAACGGGTTGTTGAAAAGCCTCAGCGCTCGCCAAACATGGCCGCCAAGCCGTGACGCTGGCTTGGATTCTAGGGTCATCGGTTCCGGCATCGCATGGTACTGGGCGGCGTGGATCAGCCCTCGGCCATGGCCGTAGAGGTCCACCCAACTTACGCAATAGTCGGTTTCGGGAATGAGCTTCTCAAACAATCTGAACTGCTCCTCCCACGAGGCCGCCGAGTGTGCCGACACATTCAGCCGTGGACTTACAATGGGGTGTAGGCGCAGCGTCGCCTCCACGATGATAGCGAGCGCCCCCGCGCTGCCAAGCACACGCCAAAAATCAGGGTGTTCTGGCGTCCATTCGTCGAGGCGGCCCGTTGGCAGTAGCACCCGCAACCGAGTGACGTGCTCCCCCAGGGTGCCCGCGCGAAAGGCGTTCTTACCGTGGATGTTCATGGCGAGCGCCCCACCCAGGGTGGGTGCTGCGGTGCCACTGACCACCGGCGGCCAGTAGCCCTCGGGCAGCACGTGTTGCCAAAGTTGGTCGATCGTGGCCCCAGCGCCCACTGTCACGCAATCCTCGTGAATGGGCTCGATGGCGTCGAACGCATCCATGCTGATGGCGAGCGACTCGGGGAGTTGACTCGCGTCGCCGTAACTGCGCCCGGCTCCGCGCAAGACGACCCTGCGGCGGGTTTGCCGAGCAAGATCAAGCACTTGTAGGAGCTCGGCCTCAGAACCAGGAGTGAAAAGGTAGCTCTGAGCCTCGCCGACACCGCCAAAACCTTGCAGCGTCGCGATCTGACTAGGCGAGAGATTCATAGCTTGAGCCGACGGAAAATGGGCGAGGGTATCGCACGGAGCACCCGGAACGCGACCGCGTGGAGCGGCACGAGATAGACCTCAGCATTCCGACCCGCCGCGCGCAGGATTCGGCGGGCGGCGTCTTCGGCGGTCAGCGCCTTGCTGAAGCTCATCCCTGCCGTCATGGGGGTATCGACAGGGCCTGGCTTGATAGTAGTCACGGTCACGTTATGCTGCGATAGCCGGTTGCGCAGGGACTCCAAATAGGTATGGAAGCAAGCTTTGCTGGCGTTGTAGATGGGGGCGTTGGCGCGGCCACGGTCCCCCGCAACGCTACCGATGCCGACGATGCAGCCCGAACCCTGACCAGCAAACCGCATCGCCGCCTGGTTCAGCCAGGCCACGCCGCCTTCCACGTTCACCCTCAGCATTTCTTGGTCTTTCTGAAAATCGTATTCATCGCGCTCCACACGGTGCAGCACGCCGCTCGAATAAATGATCAGATCGAGCCCTCCCAAGAGGTCACAGGCCTGAATGAACTTCGCCGGAATGGAATCGGTATCGAGGACGTCGTGCACCATCGCATGAACCAATCCCGGGTGCGATGCGGCCAGCTCTTGCAGGGGAGCCTCGCGGCGC
This sequence comes from Fimbriimonadaceae bacterium, assembly GCA_022842565.1. Classification (GTDB taxonomy): domain Bacteria; phylum Armatimonadota; class Fimbriimonadia; order Fimbriimonadales; family Fimbriimonadaceae; genus JAFLBD01. The sequence continues at coordinate 3,151 of JALHPH010000173.1, read as the reverse complement.
GCGAGGGCGACCACTTGGGTGCCCGCCTCGGCGAGTTGGCGAACGAGTTCGTACCCGATCCCGCTACTGGCACCGACCACGATCGCGCGGCGAAACTTCGACATAGGACTAGTTTGTCACCATCGCAAAAACCGCACTTGCCACAAAGAGCAGAAGGGTGAGCGCCATATGCGGGTCGGCAAAGACCACATTCTCTGGGTCCTCGCCCCGTTCTTGGCCAAACACTAGATAGAGATACCGCAGGACGCCATAAACCACAAATGGCACCGTATGCAGCAAATTGGGATGCGCGGCGGCGGTGGGGCTCTCGATGGCGTACACGCCGTAGCTGAGGATCGCCGTGCTGGCGCTTACGATGACCATCGCATCGAGGATCGGTTGGGTGTAACCGGCGAGCGCGGGCCGGGTGACGCTTTCGGCGCCAAGACTCATGAACTCTTGCCGACGTTTGGCAGTCACCAGAAGCAGCGCCACTGCGCCGGTGCAAAACACCAGCCAGCCCGAAACCACCACTCCGATGGCCATCGCTCCCGCAACGGGCCGAAGCACATAGCCCAGGCTAATGACGCTGACATCCAGGACCGGTTGGCGCTTGGCGAAGAAGTTATACACAGCTTGGAGCAGGGCAAAGGCGCCCAAAACCACGGCGGTCTGGCCCGAAAGCACGAGCGCTAGTCCAATCCCGCCCGCCAAACAGACCGCCAAAAGCACCCGAGCCCCGCCAGCCGAGACAGCGCCCGAAGCTAGAGGTCGCCGCTGTTTGGTGGGGTGCGCGCGGTCCCGCTCCACGTCGCGCAGGTCATTCAGCACGTAACTCGCGCTGCTTAGCAGGCACAAAGCTGCAAAGGTGAGCGCTAAGGGCAGGAGCGTTCCCGTTTTCGTCCATCCCGCCGTGAAGATCCACGGAGCAAGGACCAAGATGTTTTTGGTCCAGTGTTTGGGGCGAAGCAGGAGTAATACGGCGGGCATAAGTGTTAAGCGATTGGGCGTTATCGTGAATAATGGCGCTTAGGCTCTAAAAGGAAACAGTATGTGCGGAATTGCAGGATATGTGGGACGTCGGCGGGCGATTGAAGTTGTTTTCGACCAACTGAAGCGACTCGAATACCGCGGTTACGATAGCGCTGGGATCGCGTTTGTTCAAGAAAACGAAATCCAAGTGGTGAAGCGTGCCGGCAAGCTCAGCGCACTGACGAGCGTGTTTGGGTCTGATTCGCCCGAAGTCCAGATGGCCATTGGCCATAGCCGCTGGGCGACCCACGGCGAACCCAACGACACGAACGCCCACCCGCACTTTGATCAGCACGAGCAAGTCGCCATCATCCACAACGGCATCATCGAGAACTATCAGGAGCTGAAAGATAGTCTTGTCGCCGAGGGGCACCGCTTCCTAAGCGATACCGATACCGAAGTCGCCGCACACCTCATTGGGCGCGCTTATACCGAGGGCGTCCCGCTTGAAGACGCTGTGCGAAAAACTCTTGCGCGATTGCGCGGTGCCTATGCGTTGGTCGTAGTCAGCAAGCGCGAGCCCGGGAAGATTGTGGTCGCGCGCAATGCCTCGCCCTTGGTTTTGGGCGTGGGCGAGGGAGAATCCTTTTTGGCCAGCGACATTCCAGCGTTACTGCCCTACACCCGCGAGGTCATCGCCCTGAAGGATGGCCACATGGCCGTGCTGGAAGAAAACCAGGTTCGAATTTGGGATTTCGACGGTACACCCACGCCGCTCGAGATCATGCACATCGACTGGGACATTGAGGCAGCGCAAAAGGGCGGCTACGAGCACTTTATGCTCAAAGAGATTCATGAGCAGCCCGAAGTCGTGCGCCAATGCCTGGCAGGGCGGCTCGACGAGAAGAATGCGCTCCGGCTGGATCAGGTTTTCAACGAGACGGTTTGGAACGAAGTGGAGCGCGTGACCCTGGTGGCCTGCGGAACCAGCTACCACGCGGGACTCATCGGTAAGTATCTTTTTGAGCAGCTCCTTCGGCTGCCGACCGACGTGTTCTACTCCAGTGAATTCCGCTACGGCGACCCGGTTTTGTCGCCGCGTACGCTGGCGGTGATGATCAGCCAGAGCGGCGAGACCGCAGACACCCTGGCCGCGCTCAAGCTCTGCAAAGAACGGCGCATCCGCACGCTCGGCATCGTGAACGTGATCGGCAGCAGCATCGCTCGGGATTGCGACCGCGTGCTCATTACTCAGGCTGGCCCTGAAATCAGCGTGGCCTCGACGAAGGCCTACACCGCGCAGGTCCTTTCGCTCATGCTCTTGGTGCTCCACGTAGCTCAGGTTCGCGAGATGCCGGGTGTCCATGTGGGCGATGTGGTGCGTGCGCTGCAGCAATTCGACGGGTTGCTTGCCCGAACAATCGAAACGGAACCAGAGATCATCAAAGTGGCCGAAGAGATGCAGAACGCACCTTTGGTCTTCTTCCTTGGTCGCGGAATTGATGCCGCGGTTGCGCTGGAGGGCGCGCTCAAGATGAAGGAGATCGCCTATTTGCCCACTCAGGAATGCCCGGCGGGCGAAATGAAGCACGGGCCCTTGGCGCTCATCGAAAAGGGCGTTTGGGCGGTGGTCGGTTCCAGCGACGCCAAGATGCGCCCGAAGCTCGTGAGCAATGTTCGCGAAATTCAGGCACGCGGCGGCCGGGTGGTGATGATCGCGCCCGAGAGCGACCAGACACTGGACAGCGTAGCCGACGTGCTGATCAAAACCCCATCAACCCCGTATGAATACCTGAACGCACTGTTAACTGTTCCGGTGCTTCAGCTTCTGGCGTACCATACTGCAAGGCTAAGGGGCGAAGAGATCGATCAGCCGAGGAATTTGGCGAAGTCGGTCACCGTGGAATGAGGAACTTGAAAAAACTGGTACCCAATTTCGCACTCCCTTAACTTTCATGATGGTACCTTCGGCACATTCCTTGCTTAAGTGACATGGGCGCTGCGGCAAGGGTGAAATCCTTTGAGAAGGGCCCGCTTCTGACAGGGAAATTTGAATTTGGACCAGGGCAACATGAATCAAGACAAGGCTGGAACGATGGGAAACGAGATAGTCACGATCGACCAGAGCAGGGAATCAGCGTCTAGACCGGAAGTGCGACACCCAATGACGCACAACGTGGAGCCGCTGCCGACCTCGCAT
>JALHPH010000172.1 GCA_022842565.1 Fimbriimonadaceae bacterium | reverse complement strand
CCTGCAACCATGGCCGTTCTCGGTCTGGGCGCAGCCGCAATGCTCCGCCGACGACGCAAGTAAACGCTCGGACAGTGCACTCGAAAACACCCCTCAATCGCTTGAGGGGTGTTTTTTTGGGTCGATGCCAGCCGACCTGATAAACTTACCAGTCTTTCATTTCAGCTTAACCGTGTTAATATGGTCTCAGCCATTTGTGATGTAGAATCGTACAGGTGTCCATCCTTTGGTGGGCGCATCGGTTTAAAGGTGAGTCTCATGAAAACTGCATTTGTTGCTTTCATCGTCGTTGCCGCCGCAGCTAGCCAAGCTGTGACGTTCTCGAACTTCGTCGTCGGTTCCGCTCCATTGAGCACCGGCTGGTCGCAAAACTCCATCGGAAACTCGGTTTCCTTCTTCTTTCCTAACGCTATCGTCGGCGACAACCAAACCCTGACTTCGGGCACCGTCAACATTCAATATGACGCTGCAAGCGGTCCGGCCATGATTGCTAACCAAGCTGTTGTGAACCTCGGAGCTTTCTTCGCCGGTACGGGCACTGTGCTCTTCACCGAATTGATCATCGAGCTCGATGCCAATGGCAACGAAGTCGGCGGCAACATCGGTTCGATCTCGCACGTGTTTGCTCCGAACAGCAACCCAGTGTGGAGCGGCACCATCAACTTCTCGCGACAAGTGACCAACTTCCGCGCCAAGAAGAGCTTTACCCTCCTCGCTCCGGACGTTGCCAACCAACTTGACCTTGCTGCTATCGGCATCGTCAACCAAAACGTTCAAGTGGTGCCTGAGCCTGCTACCATGACCGCTCTCGGTCTTGGCATCGCTGCTCTGCTTCGCCGCAAGCGCTCCAGCAAGTAAAGCTTTCTAATACAAAGCTCACCCATTCGGGCTAAGGGGTTGGTCTACGAGACTCACCGCTTAGCCCGTCTCGTTTTTTGCGATAGAATTGGGCCATGCCCACGATTGAGTTCAATCGATACTATCGTCACGAGGGGTTGTCCGCACTCCTCCATCAATTTGCTCAGGAATATGAGCACCTCATTGAACTCACGAGTATCGGAAAATCGCATGAAGGGCGAGACATCTGGTTGCTGGCTGTCACCGACCGCACGTCTGGACCCCACCACGAAAAGCCGGCCTTCTGGTGCGATGGCAATATCCACGCCAGCGAAGTGAGTGCGAGCACCGCAGTCCTCCACCTCCTCAATCGACTCTGTACCCAGTTTGGCGACGACGAGAACGTCACACGAGCTCTCAGGACCCGAACGTTCTACCTTGTCCCTCGATTGAACCCGGATGGAGCCGAATGGGCACTGGCCGACAAGCCGCGCATCATTCGCAGCAGCACCCGCCCTTACCCCTACGATGAAGATGAGATGGACGGGCTGGAGCGCCAGGACATCACGGGGGACGGTCGTGTTCTCAATATACGCTTGGTGGACCCCAACGGTCCGTGGGTCGTGTCAGAAGAAGAACCGCGGCTATTACGACGACGCCACCCCGGCGAAGAACCAGAGACCGCATACCGCCTGATCCCCGAGGGGCTTTTCCATAACTTTGATCCTATGACGCTGCGAGGGCGATCACCCAAGCAACGCCTCGATTTCAATAGGAACTTTCCTTCGGCTTGGAGGCAGGAGAACGAGCAATACGGTGCCGGACCCTTCCCCACGAGCGAGCCAGAAATCCGAGCGTGCGTGCATGCGATCGTGGAACGGCCCAACATCTGCGGTGCCATCACCTTCCACACCTTTAGCGGCGTGCATCTGCGGCCGCCGAGCCGCATGCCCGACGACGACATCCCGGCCGAAGACCTTTGGATCTACCAAGAATTCGGCGTCCAAGGCGAAAAGATGACTGGTTACCCTGCCATTAGCAACTACCACGAGTTTCGATACCACCCTAAAGAGGTCATCACGGGTGTTTTCGATGACTGGATGTACGAACACCAGGGCGTGTTTGCTTGGACCACCGAACTCTGGTCGCCCCAACGCCAGGCGGGCATTACCGATTACAAATACATCGAGTGGTTCCGCACCCACCCGTTCGAACACGACGTGCAGATGCTGAAGTGGTCGGACGAGAAGCTCGGCGGCAAGGGATACATCGATTGGCAACCGTTCGAGCACCCACAGCTTGGGCCGGTCGAGATCGGCGGGTGGGACGGCATGTACGCCTTCCGGAACCCGCCACCCGACTACTTGGAGGCCGAGGTGGCTCCGCACGGCAAATGGGCTATCTGGCAGGCACTCGCTTCGCCGAAGCTTGAGTTGCGCGCACTGATGATGCAGCCGCTGGAGGATGGGCTGGCGCGCATTCGGTTTGCGGTCCAGAACACGGGCTTTCTGCCGACTCAGGTCAGCGAAATGGCTCTGAAGAAGAAGCTGGTGCGGGGAGTGATTGCCGAGATTCGCCGCGAGGGCGACCGCGAGGAATCGCTCGGCGAACAGGCACCCGAATGGCTCATCAGCGGCAAGCTCCGCGAGATTGGCCCGCAGCTGCGCGGCTGGTCCGGCGTGTCGCTAGGCGGTTTCGGCTGGACGTTCGACGAGACCGACGACGTCGCCGTGTTTGAATGGGTGGTGCGGTCGGGTCGCTACCACCTAGTGGCCAAGCATGACCGCGCCGGCGTGGTGCGCGACTCCATCGAGGTCCCATAATAGGCTCAATATGGGTGAGTTACAATTGCGCGCAAGCTTGTGCGAAGCGGGTCGCTGGCTTTGGCAGAAAAACCTCGTGGGGGCTATCGAGGGCAATCTTTCTTGTCGGCTCGACGCTAAGACACTTCTTTGCAGCCCGAGTGGAAAGCATAAGGGTCAGTTGCGCCCCGAGGACATTGTGAAAGTGGACTTGCGCGGCGCCACGCTCGGCGAGGGCAAGCCGAGTTCCGAACTCAATCTGCATTTGGCAATCTACGAGGGCCGACCTGATTGCCAAGCCATTGTGCATGCGCATCCCCCGACCGCCACCTCGTTCGCGCTAGCCCACGAAACGCTTCCCGATAACTTGCTGCCAGAGGCCGCCATCATCCTCGGGTCGGTGGCGATGGTTCCTTTCGCGATGCCCGGCTCTACCGCCACAGGCGATGCCATTCGGCCGTACTTGGCGGATCACAAGACGTTTCTGCTCGCCAACCATGGCGCGGTGACATTAGGCGCAAGCCTCTTTGAAGCTTTCGCTCGCATGGAGACCCTGGAGCGGGTGATGCACGTATATCTCACTTCCACGCGGCTTCTCGATGGCGCCCGTGCGCTGCCGCAGGAGGCATTTGACCACCTGCTCTCGGTCGGTTTGAACGCCAAACTTGGGTTCTAAAGCGGTAAAGTGTCGGAAGATTAGGCTATGGAACACACGACAGGACACGCTGACGAAACGATGGAGCACCATCACGAAGAGCTCGCTCATGAGGAGATGCAAGCGGAGCGGATTTGGTGGGCCATCCTGCCGGTTCTGCTCTCGGCCGTCATCGGCGGAATCATTCTTTTTAGTGCGATGACGTATCGCCCGGCCGCCTCAAAAGCAGATGCCCACGGCACAGACCACGCAAAGGACCACGCATCCGGGCACGCAGCAGCTGCCCCCGCTGACAATCATGCGACGGACCACGCCGCCCCCGCTAACGCGACCGCGAAACTTGGCAATTTCCGGCTGATGAATGCGACCAACACCGTCGAAATTTCGGGACGTGGCCTCAAGGATCCTGTCTACAATGCCTTGGTCGCCGAAGCCAAAACCGTGTATGGTGATAAGCCGCTGCTTGCTTCCTGGATTGAAGAATCCGAGAGCAGTTTTCCATTTGCTGACAAGATCCCAGCGCTTGTTCCGCTTTTCACGCAACCCGAAACGGGGATCGAATTTGATGGGACGAAGTTCCATATCACGTGGCCCGACGAGGCTTCCCGAGATGAGTTAGCTGCGAAAGTCAAGGTGATTCTGGGTGAGGAGTACGTTTACGTTTGGGCGACACCGGCCATCCAAAACCGGCCCGCGCCGCCGGTTCCTTAAGACCCAATTGCGTCGCGCACATGTCTGAGCCGCCACTCTTCGAGCGGCGTTGGGAGTGTGTGAGACTGTGCGCGCAGCCGCAAGCTTTCTGCGTATGCGTTCGCTCGATCCGTTCCCAGTCCGTGCTTGTGCGCCAGCGCGGCTCGGCACTCCTGTACGACCGCGGCGAATTGAAGGTTACCGGCGCTTTGGGCCGCGCGGGCAGTGCGGTGCAGCGAAGTTTGCTGTAAAGCGGGCTGCATACCCTTCTCCAATAGCGCTCCCAAAAACCTCATGGTAAGAATCGCGAGGCGGTCGCCGGTCGCGCGCGCGATAGGGGCGACTCTGGCGAAGTGCTCTTGAGCCGAGGTCAAGTCACCCAGATCATAGTAAGCCAATGCAAGGTTGGCGTGCCAAAAAAGGCCGGGGAGTTCGGCGAGCCCGGCCAATTCGGCCCTCCCCACTGCTTGCGAACCGAGCTTGACGCCTCGAACCAATTCGAGCGAATGGATGAGTGTCATGGCGCTAGAGTATTTCGCTAGCGCATCACTCAATGGGTGCTGGGCGCGCATCGCGGCGCGAGCCAGCTTTTCGACCACGCCCTGAC
>JALHPH010000171.1 GCA_022842565.1 Fimbriimonadaceae bacterium | reverse complement strand
GCACAAGCAGTACAGTGTCGCTGTCGAATGGAGACGTCAATAACGACAACGAGGTGGGTCCAGCCGACTTTTCGATACTCGCAGTCGCTTTTGGCTCCTTTGAAGGAGACCCGGATTAACGCCTGAACGCACACCTCAATGTCGACGGGGAAGTGGGACCCGCGGATTTCGCCATCCTCGCTTCGAACTTCGGCGAATTCGGTCAGTAACAACAGAACAGTAATAACAGAATCAGCGCCCGTGGACCATGGTCCACGGGCGCTGAATAAAGATTCCCGTAAGGGTTACTTCAGTTCGACCTTTCCGCCGGCCTCTTCGATTTGTGCCTTCAGCTTTTCAGCGTCGTCCTTGCCGGTGCCTTCCTTGATCGGCTTGGGAGCTCCATCGACCAGGTCCTTGGCTTCCTTCAGACCGAGGCCAGTGATTTCGCGGACGATCTTGATGACGCCGAGCTTGTTGTCGCCAGCAGCGGTCAGGATCACGTCGAAGCTGGTCTTCTCTTCGGCGGCTGGGGCAGCGTCGCCACCCATGCCTGGCATCATCATCGGCATGCCCATCATAGGAGCAGCGGCGGTGACGCCAAACTTGTCTTCGAGTGCAGTCTTGAGCTCGCTCAGCTCAAGGGCAGTCATGTTGCTAATTTGATCAACGATTGATTCAACGGTAGTTGCCATGGATTTTAGTTCTCAGGGGTTGCTTCGGCGCCTTCAGTGGCCTCGGCGGGGGCGGGCTCGGGAGCAGCCTCTTCGGCAGCAGGAGCAGGGGATGATTCGGGGGCTTCTTCCTTGGGTGCCTCTTCGGCAACCGCGGCAGCGGGAGTGGGGAGCGGAGATCCCTCGGCGACCTTGTCGGCCACCGCGCCGATGACCCGGATGGGATCGGCATAGAGCGCTTCGATGACACCGACGAGGTTGCTGAGCGGGGCCGCAATGGCTCCGATCACCTGCGAAATCAGCACTTCCCGTGGTGGGAGCTTGCTGAACGCTTCGGTTTGCTTGGCATCAAAGGCCTTTCCAGCCATCAGGGAGCCCTTCACTTGCAGCTTCTTGCTTGAAGTTGCAAAGTCGAAGAGGACCTTGGTGCACTCAGTTTCATTCTCATACAAGAAAGCGACGGCGGTGGGGCCGCTGCTCATATCTTGGTGGAGAGCGCCTGCGTGCTCGCCGATGGCGAGGCGGAAAAGCGTGTTCTTGATAACGTGGATCTCGGCACCCTTCGCACCGAGCTTCGCTCGCAGGTCCTGCATTTCCTTAACGCTGAGGCCTCGGTAGTCAGCAAAGACTACGCCTTTCGAGCGGGAATACCAGTCGCGGGCTTGCTCAATTGCTTTGGCACGTTGTTGACGTGCCGCGCTGTTCTTGGGCGTTGCTAGGGTTGACATGAGTCTTGGTTCTTCACCCTGTCGCAAAACAAAAAAGCCCCAACCAGCCGGCGGGACCCAAGATTAGCCACGAGCGCTCTTGCGCCCCGCGGTTTCTACTGTGTCTCCTCGGCAGGCGAACCCTTGGGTTCATTTAGGCTGTTGGCCACCTTGCTCTCAACAGAGTCCCTCCATTATGAACTAAGTCAGGTGCCACCGTCAAGCCCGGCGCTCCGAGTAGTATCTTGTAGTAGCGTGAGCCGATCAATCCTCCTCGTCATTGTGCTCCTTGGGGCTGCTGTTTACGGCTGCAAACCCGATCCCTTTGCGGCACCGGCGCGCGAACTGGGCGTCCAGATTGAGCGTGCCACCGCAGCGGGAATGCCCTCCGATCCAGCCGCTTTTTCGCCCCGCCCGGTACCGCCCGAGAAAGACCTAGGGCCGCTGGTGGCAGACTACCGCGGCACCATGGCCGAGCACCGCGACCTGCTCTTGAGGGTCGTTGAAGCGAACGTCAAGCTAGAGCGATTCGAGGACTGGGAGACCCTAAAGGCCGAAGTCCTGCCAAAGTTCAACCGGATCGCCACCGCCGAGGGGGTCGGGCTGAGTTACAACTGGCAGCGTGCCTTCTTGGCCGAATTCACCGAGTTGCCGGTGCTGCTGCTGATCCGTGGTGATCTCTATGACCTGGCGATTTCTGCAACTCTCAGCCAAGAATTGCAGACCGCGCTCTTGCTGGAGAGGCATCTTGCCCGCGTCAACCAAATCTTGGCTCGCTACCCTCATGCCGCTGGCTATCTACAGGCGATCACGGGCGAATCGCTGCGAATGGATCTGCTCGCGCTTTTTAGAGAGCGATTCCGTGGTGTGGACTACTCCAGCAAAAGGGACGAGGAGATCGTGACGCTGGAACGGTTGCGCCAAGTCGGGCTGCATGAGATGTTCTTTGCACGGGAATTTGTTCGGCAACTGACTGCCGAGGAGATCGAGGCAAACGCTAGCGCAGACCCCCAAAAGCGTCAGGAAATCGCCAAACGCCCCGTGCCCAATAGCGACCCGGCCGACCTGAAGCGGCAAGCCTGGCTCGCACGAGCCTTGCAACTTGGCCTTACAATTGATTCAGCGTTGGCTTCACGCGAAGCCCTTCACGAGAAATTCCAGCACATTCGAACCGAGCGCGAGGCCGTCCAGCTGAAAGAAGACCCGACCTATCAGCTTGCCAAGTCCGATCAGATCGCGGACTTGGTCTATTACTACCTGCGCTACGTGGCGCAGCGGAACGCGCTCCGCATACGAGGGTTTAAGCGCGATCAACCCGATCCTTTCACCGACGAACCCCTCATTAGCCATTTGTACTCAACAGGAGGGCAACTAGTGTATAGCGTTGGGCCCAACGGCATTGATGACGATGGCCCCAACCCCGGAAAGACCGATGACATCGGCTTTCGCATCCCTCGTACACGCCAAGGAGCCGCGCCAGTCCCTCGCCTGGAAAACCCCATGCAACGCGTGCTACCGGGAGCACCCAATGAGGGCACTGGCTCGTCTGGTTAAGAGCACCCCCGCACCATGTGTTCCCGCCAGTTTGTCCATATTCATAACCACACGGAGTACAGCCTTCTCGACGGGGCCAACCGCATTCCCGACTTGGTCTCACGCGCCAAGGAGTTTGGAATGCCAGCCCTTGCCATCACCGATCACGGAGTCATGTTCGGCGCGATGGAGTTCTACTTTGAGTGCGTCAAGAAGGGCATCAAGCCGATCATCGGTATGGAAGCCTATGTCAGCCCGACTGGACTTCACAACAAGCGCGGCAAAGAGGATTCGGAAAACTGTCACCTGGTGCTCCTCGCGCGGAACCTCGAGGGCTACCAAAACCTGTGTCGTCTGCACACCATGGCCGCGCTGGAGGGGTTCTACTATAAACCCCGAATTGACCGCGATGTCTTGAAAACCCACGCAAAGGGGCTGATAGGAACCACTGCTTGCCTCGGAAGCGAGGTCTGCCAAGCCCTTCTGAACGGCGATTACGCCCACGCCCAGTGGCTGGCTGGTGAGTACAAGGAGATCTTTGACGAGGGCTGCTTCTTTGTCGAGATGCAGGATCACCGCATCCCAGAGCAAGCGCAGATCAAGGAGTCGCTGATCCGGATTGCGAAAGAAGTCGGGCTGCCGCTGGTGGCCAGCAACGACGCGCACTACCTTTGCCGCGAAAGCTCGGAACCGCACGATGCGCTGCTCTGCATCGGCATCGGAGCGCAGGTCAAGGAACCGAAGAAAGCGCCGCGCTTCAGCACTGACGAGTTTTATCTGAAGTCGCCCGAGGAGATGGAGGCGCTGTTCCACGACATTCCAGAAGCGCTGGAAAACACCCTTCTTATCGCCGAAATGTGCGACCTTCAGCTCAGCGAGCGGCGCGCGCCGATGCCTCAGCCGATGCTGCCCGAGCAAAAGTTGAGCGCCGAGTTCCTTGCCGAGATCGCCGAGCAGGGCCTGAAGGAGCGCGTCAAGGGTCTGGATGAGCGCGGTTGGGAGCGCCTCCGCTACGAGATGGATGTCATCCAGAGCACCGGCTTTGTGGACTATTTCTTGTTGGTCCGCGAGTTTGCGCAGTTCACTCGGTCGCAGGGCATCGCCTTCGGAGTGCGGGGAAGCGCGGCGGGTTCGCTAGTCTCCTATTGCATCGGCATCACGGACGTGGACCCGCTGGAATACGATCTCACGTTCGAGCGTTTTCTGAACATCGAACGAATTTCCATGCCGGATATCGACATGGACTTCGAGGATGCCCGCCGCGACGAGGTGATTCGCTATGTCACCGAGCGGTTTGGCCAAGACAAGGTCGCCCAGATCATCACGTTCGGAACTCTCGGGGCTAAAGCCGCGATCAAAGACGCCGGGCGGGTGCTGGGCTATGCGCCGAGCGACACCGACAAAATCGCCAAGCTTCTGCCGAACCGGCCCGGTATCACCCTCCGCGGTTCACTGAAAGAGCCCAGCAGGGACATGGAGGAAAAGGACCGCCGAGACGCGTCGGACACTGCCGAGTTCCGTATGTTGGTGGCGAACGATCCTGACGTGAAGCACATCGTCGAGACCGCGCTGAGTGTGGAGGGGCTCGCTCGGCATGCGGGAGTTCACGCGGCGGGCGTGGTGATCTCCGGCGACCCGCTGGTCGATTACATCCCACTCTATCGAGGCAATGACGGTCAGCCCGTCACCGCCTTTGAAATGGGCATCCTGGAGAAGATCGGGCTGTTGAAGATGGATTTCCTGGG
>JALHPH010000170.1 GCA_022842565.1 Fimbriimonadaceae bacterium | reverse complement strand
TATTGTAATCAAAGTACTTGGCCGCTGAGGTCGCTCCGCTGATAGTCAGAAACGCGTGGTCCTTCCCTTTTGGCGTCAAAGGCTGCATCAGGACCACTCCCTCTCGTCCGCCGCCTGGGCGAGCAAACGAGTTCATGTTGGTGATGCGATATCGGAACTGCTCAGATTCGCTTCCGAGCTCGTTACCACGACCCAGGGCCTGATCGGCTTGGGTCAACAGGGCCACCGTTTGGCGGAAATTGACCTGGTAGGTCATCTCGCGGCCTGGGGTCAGGTCGTAGCGCAGCGTAAATCCGCTTCCGCTGGGTGGCTTGATGCTGGTGCGGTTATCGACGCGCACTTGAACAGCGGTTCGGTTGATGACGCGGTTGGCGCTTCCCACGTCGGCGTACAGGACAGCTTCGATCTTCAGCGGGCCATCTTGGATGTTGTTTGCCTTCGTGTCCAGCTTATAAACAAAGTCGTTGCCCTGGATGTTGATGCCGGCGATGGGTGCCACGGCTTCGTACAGGCGGCCATTGGCCCAGATGCCGACGAACCCGGTGGCGGGGATGGACGAACGCGGGATGCGGACTTCCACGACCTCGCGCACGATCGAACCCTCAAGCGGGCGTCGAATGGTGAATGCGCCCTGCGCAAACGAACTCGCGGCAGTTGCGAGAAGGGCCAAGCCTAGGAAGAAGCGGTTCATCAAATCGGTATTTGCTCCAAATACTACGACGCGCAAAGCTGAGCCCATGTTACAGAGCATCTTTGCGCACCAATGCCGTCATAATACTCAACTCATGGTCGCCGCATTCGACCTTTCTTCACTCAACGACCCACAACGCGAAGCCGTGCTGTGGCCAGGGGGTCCGCTCATGATTTTTGCAGGAGCGGGCTCGGGCAAAACACGCGTCATCACGTACCGAATCGCTCGCCTCATCGAGGGGGGCGTTGATCCTCGTCGTATTCTGGCGGTGACATTTACCAACAAGGCCGCCCGCGAGATGCGCGAGCGGGTGGAGCACATCATCGGCCCCGCCGCCAAGGGGATGTGGCTGGGCACTTTCCACTCCACCTTTGCGAAGCTCCTTCGCATTCACGGGCAAGCCATCGGCATCGGCAACGACTTCGTCATCTATGACGACAGCGACCAGATCTCGCTGATGAAGCGGCTGATCAGGGAGCGCAACATGGACGAGAGGGCGCTGCAACCCAGAGTCGCGCTGAACCTGATTTCGCGGGCCAAAGAGCGACTATTGACTCCGGAGCAGTATCACGACGTCGCCGAAAGCTATGGCGAACAGCTGGTCGCGACCCTTTACGGGCCTTACCAAAAAGCCCTCGCGGAGGCGAACGCGATGGACTTTGACGATATCCTGGTGAACGCAGTCCGGTTGCTTTCCGAATCGGATTCGGTGCGCGAACATCTGCAAGCCCGATTCTTGCACGTACTCATCGATGAGTATCAGGACGTGAACTTTGCGCAATACAAGTTTGTGCAGCTGGTGACTGGCAAGCACCACAATATCACGATTGTAGGTGACGACGATCAGTCGATTTATGGTTGGCGAGGGGCGGATGTGTCGCTGATGATGCGGTTCAGCAGCGATCACCCGAACGCGAAGGTCATCACACTGGACCAGAATTACCGCTGCACCGGCAACATCCTGGCCGCTGCCAACGACGTGATCCAACACAATCGCAGCCGTGCGCCGAAGACCCTGTTTACTGAGAATCCGGCTGGACCGCCCGTCACCGTCACCGAGGCCGGGACCGAGAACGACGAGGCAATGCTCGTCGCGGACACCATTCAAAAATTGGTGCGCAAAGGGCACTACAAGTACGGCGATTTCGGGATTCTCTATCGCACCAACGCCCAGTCGCGGGTGATGGAAGAAGTGATGATCATGATGCGGTTGCCGCACATGCTTGTCGGCGGCGTCCGGTTCTATGAGCGCAAGGAAGTCAAGGACATGCTTGCTTATTTGCGCGTGGTCCTGAACCCGCTGGACGAGGTCTCACTGCGCAGAGTGATCAACACGCCCACCCGTGGGCTCGGCGACAAATCACTTCAGGCGCTGACCGAATATGCCCGCAATCGAGGTTGGAGCCTGTGGGATGCACTGAAGGACCAGATGTTCCAAGGTTCGCTCACGCGAAAATCGCTCTTCGGGCTGAACTCCTTCTTGGGGATCATCGAAGAGGTCCGAGAGCTGATCGCGGGCGGCTCGGTGACCGCCGTGCTGCGACACATCATGAACCGCAGCGGCTACGTGGATGAGTTGAAGCAAGAGCGAACCGATGAGAGCATCGGACGGCTGGAGAACCTTCAGGAATTGCTGAACGTGACCACGCAGTACGACCAATCGGCGGATGAACCCTCGCTGGCCGGCTTCTTGGAGAACGTCGCGCTGATCGCTGATGTGGACCAACTGACCGAGGAAGGCAACGCGATCACCCTCATGACGCTGCACTCGAGCAAGGGTCTTGAGTTCCCGGTCGTGTTCTTGGTCGGCATGGAGGAGGGCGTGTTCCCGCACACTCGGTCGTATGACGACGGCACTCTGGAAGAAGAGCGGCGGCTTGCCTATGTTGGTTTCACCCGCGCCCAAAAGGAGCTGCATCTGATGCATGCCACGCGCCGGTCGCTCTATGGAAACCCGAACTTCAACCGTCGGTCGCGATTCTTGGATGACATCGTGACTCCGCCGACCGAGAGCCTGATTCCGGTGGCCGACCCCACTCCGGCGGGTGGATTCCGCTCCGATCGCAACATGTCTTACGACCGGCCGATGCCCCGCGCGGTGGTTTCCACACCGTCAGAGCCGGTGGCGAAGGGGCCCGCCTGGACGCCACCTTTCGCGGTGGGTCAGCGGGTGCGGCATGCCAAGTTTGGCGAGGGCATCGTCATCGCCTGCGCACCTCTTAAGTCGGATGTTGAGATCACAGTCGCTTTCCCGGGCGTGATTGGAATGAAGAAACTGGTGCAGAGCTTTGCAAAACTGGAAGCTGTTTAGCCTGGTGGGTTTGGCGCTGGTGGCGGGCTGTCAGCGGCCCGATACCAGCTGGATGCCGCTGAAGCGGGGAGCGGCTTGGAGCTATTCCATGCGCGGATCGCTGATGGCGGGGGTGTATCGCATCACTGCGATGGAACCGACCAGCCTGGCCGGGCATTCCGGTTGGGTGCTGAGCGGACCGCTCGGGCGTTCGCGCGTAGCGTGGGTTGGCGACCGGCTGAAAGCCGCCGAATGGGCGGGGACGCGCTTCGATCCACCCATTACGCTGCTGGTGAGCACAACGAAACCGACGGAGCTCACTTGGAGCGGGCGCGTGACGAACGGCTTGCGATCGCTGGATACCAAAGTGACCACTCGCCAGGAGCCGGGCAAGATCAACCTGACCGGCCGCGAAACGCCCGGGCTGCGCGTGACCATGACCCTCAAGGACAACCCCAGCCAAGAATCGACCTTTTTCTATGTGAAAGGCCGTGGGCTGGTGACTTCGGAGACGAGAGTCGATGGAAAGTTCTCGGTCGGGCTCGAATACCTGAGCGGACCCTAGAACGCCATCCCTTCGTAGTCGCGGATGAGACCGATGATCCGGCCAATGACCCGGGCGCGCTGCGACTCCTCGATCAAGATCGGTTCATAAGCAGGGTTGCTTGGCATCAGCCTCACACCGGTCTTGTCGAAGTGAATTCGCTTGACGGTGGCTTCGTCCTCGATGAGAACGGCTACGAGCTCGCCATGGGAAGCGTTGCTTTGGGGCCGCACGACCACGAGATCGCGGGGCATGATCCCCTCGCCTGACATGGAATCACCTCGCACCCGGAGCAGGAACGCATCGGCGATGTTCCGCACCATTTCGCTCGGCACGGGGATCAAATCTTCGACGTGCTCCTGGGCCAAAATCGGGGCGCCGGCGGCAATTGTTCCTAAAAGCGGGAGCATGATGGCGCGGTTATCGGTTTGATAGGATGGATGCGTAATGCGGATGGAGCGCGGCGTATTGGCGCGCTCGATATAGCCTTTGCGTTCCAACGCGTCAAGATGAACCGTCACCCCGCGCAGGGATCCAATATCGAAATGCTTTCCGATTTCACGGATGCTGGGCGGATACCCCTCTCGCTGGGCGTAATCCATCAAGAACTGTAAGATTGCTTCCTGTCGCTGAGTGAGTCCCTTTGCCATGTTGATGTCCACGTTGCTTTTACCCTATTCGGGCATCGCACGTCTACTGGTTATGACGTTCACGTATACCCATAAGCACCACGTGTCATAATTTATCTTTCCGAATCCGGTGAACAGACCCTTATGTCCATTTCGAATACTCGATCGTTGCTAGAAAAATCAGGTTGTGGAGTCATCGTGGCCATCACGCTTGGCGTTGTCATGGTGGTAGGCCTGATGGGCCCGTCCTGTCGGCCAGGGGGAGATCAGCCTAACCAGTCTACTGCGCCTACATTGCTGAAAGTCGGCAAGCATGAGATCACGGGAATCGAGCTGGACGGCGCGATTGACACCGCCATTCGCACGCAAGAAGCGCAGATGGCGCAAATGGCCGGACCTGACGCGATTGCCGAGGGCGTCACCGGACGTGACCGCATGGCGATCATGGCGGCCACCCTGCGACGGCAGGCCGAGGAAGCCCTTGTG
>JALHPH010000169.1 GCA_022842565.1 Fimbriimonadaceae bacterium | reverse complement strand
AGTCGTTTGCTCCACCGCTGTCGCACTGAGGGCAAGCTGGCGGCGAATCTCGTCGAGATCATCGATGACCAAGCATTCCTCGCCCACCTTTTGCAGGACGTCCCCCACAGCCTTTTCTGAACCTGGTTGCACTTGGCTTAGCCACCAGTAGCGCACTTCGTGAACGTGCGCCAGGTGATAGTCCAGCGTCCAACCTTGGGGGTCCGACTTTACGGTCCGGTTCTCGGCCGTCACGAGTCCGGCGAGGTTGCCCAACATCTGGGCTTGTCGGCGATACGATTCGAGGAGGGCGTCTTCGGTGGTCATAGCTTTTCACTTTTCGCTTTGCCTTCCGTCGTCATGGCAAAGCTGCGGGTCATCGCCTTGATGAACTCTACACGCCGGAACCGCAGTGCGGACCAATCCTCATCAATGGCAACTTGCCGAACCGGTTCGAAGCCAGCCGCGCCAAATGAGTCCCATCCGGTGTCACGGTTGAACTCGCATTGGTGCTTTTTGGAGGAGCCTTTAGGGTAGGCGGCCCAAATAACTGCATCGCCTTCGGTCCGCTGCTGGGCTTGCTCGGCGAATGACTTCACCGCGTCGAGGGTCCGCACAAATCCGACCACAAACGCGCCGGGATCATCGCCCCACTTGTCCGCCGTCGGGACTTCCGATTCAAACAACGGCGCGACCTCAGCCGGGCAGTTAATCAGAACAATAGAGCGCTGATCTTTGAAATTCAGCTTCTTCAGAAGGGGGTTCAAGCGGTCACCTACCGGGCAGGAAGGATGGCGGAGAGATCGGGATTCGAACCCGAGAGGCGACTATCGTCACCTACCCACTTAGCAGGCGGGCGCTTTCGACCACTCAGCCATCTCTCCGCGCTTGATGTGGCAGTATACCAAGTGGACGCATCTGCGCATGACCCCGAAACGCACAAAACCGGCAATCCTCCCACGTCTGGTGTGGGGGTGGGTGGCGTTCGGGTTGCTGGGGAGCCTGGCGAGCCGTCTCACCGGACTTGATCCCGGCCTCATTCAGCCCATCGCCAGTGCGCTGACTTTGGCCACTTTTTCGGTTGCGGTGGCCATGCCCATCGCCAGGGCCGTCGGCAAGCGGCGGGCTTGGGTTGCTCTGTTCGGCGTGCTTGTGCTCGGCGCAGCCAGCGAGCTCTGCGGCCTTTATACGGGCCTTCCCTTCGGCCGATATGAATACACCCAAGCCTGGCAACCCACCCTCGCGCTGCCCGACGGCAAGCACTTCCCGGCGCTGCTGCCTTTTGCGTGGCTGATGGTGGTGTGCGCCGGCTACCTGGTGTGCGCCCATCAACTCACCAAGCGTTGGACCGCGCTCATAGCTGCACTGCTCGTCACGGCGGTCGACGTGGTGATGGAATGGGCCGTAGTCGTACAGCTCGACTATTGGAACTGGACCGACCCGCGATGGCCCATCGGCGAGCTTGCTTGGGGAGTACCCATCTTGAATTTTGTCGGCTGGTTTGTCATCGCGTGGCTTGGTGCGGAGTGGCTTAATCTTCAGGGCGCGCAGCGGGCCAAATCCAGCGCCATCGGCTGGACGGTCCTCACCGCCCATGCGGTTTTGATGCTTGGGCTCGGCCTCATCAGCTTCCTTCCGCAACAACCGGCTCTGCCACTCGGTAGATAACGACGATGGTTCAAGAACCGATTGTGATTGTGGGCGGAGGACTCGGCGGGCTGGCTCTCGCGGCAAGGCTGGCTCATCGCGGCGAGCGCATCATCCTTCTGGAGAAGAACGCCGAGCTCGGCGGCCGCAATCGGCCCATGCGGGTCGGCGAGTGCGACTTCGACGGCGGCCCCTCGCTTATGATGATGCTGGAGCCATTCCAGACCCTTTTCAAAGATCTGGGTGAGCGGCTCGAAGACCATCTTGAAATTTCACTGGTCGATCCGAGCTATCGTGCGTTCTATCGCGACGGCGCGCGGCTGGACGCGACGCCCAATGTCGCGCGCATGCTCCGCCAGATTGAAGAGATGAGCGGTCCCAAGGACGCCGCCGCTTACCCGCAGCTTCTCGGCGAACTGGCCGCGCTTTACCACGCCAGCATCCCGACGTTCGTAAGGAACACCTTCACCAATCCGCTCAGCTACCTGGGTCCCAAACCCCTGGGGCAAGTGTTGCGACACCGTATGCTGGGCAACCTGGCCAAGCGGATTGAGCGGACCATGGACGACCCGCGCCTGCGGATGCTCTTTTCCTTCCAAACGATGTACCTCGGCCTCTCGCCGTTTGATGCGCCGTGGGTCTACGCGACGCTGACCTACATGGAATACGGCGACGGCATTTGGTACCCGCAAGGCGGCTTGCCCGCAATCAGCGAGGCAGTCGCCAACCTCGCCCGGTCTCGCGGAGCCCAGCTTCGGACCGGGGCGGAGGTAACCGGAATCACTTCTCGGAGTGTCACGCTGGCGTCGGGTGAAACGCTGGCCGCGAAAGCGGTGATTTCCAATGCCGACCTGCCGTTTAGCCAGCGCACGCTTAGCAAAAAGCCGAATAAGCGCAAGCTGCGATACTCTTGCTCGGCGTACGTGCTGTACTTGGACTACGCAGGCGAGTTGCCGGAACTACTCCATCACAACGTATTTTTTGGACAAGATTTCCGAGAAAACCTAGACGATATTTTCCATCGCAACGCGCTTCCGAAGGACCCGGCATTCTACGCCTGCATCAGCAAGCGCAGCCAAAACGACCGCGCGCCCGAGGGCCACGAGAACCTGTTCCTTTTGATTCCATGCGCGAACCTGGACCGCCCCTGGACCGAGGAAGACGCCTGCACCCTCCGGCATACCGTGTATCAGCGCCTAGCCAAAGAAGTCGGTTTTGACCCCGACCGGGTGATCGCTCAAGGCTCGATGTCGCCTAAGGACTGGCAAACCCAGCTGAACCTTGAAAAAGGCGCGGCGTTTGGAATCAGTGCCGACTTCCTGCAGAGCGCTTTCTTCCGGCCAGGCAACCGAGATCGCGACGGGATTTACTACGTCGGCGCGAGCACCATTCCAGGGAACGGGCTGCCGATGGTCTTGATCTCAGCCGAACTCGCCGCGCGTCGCCTCGCACAAGATGGCGTCATACGGTAACCTTGGCCCGCCGTGTCGCTCGCCCAGACGCTGATCCGTCGCCTCCTCTTTTCGTTTCTCACGCTGCTTTTTCTTTCGCTGGTCACCTTTTTGGCGGCAGAGATAGCGCCCGGGGACCAAGCCACCTACCGCGCCGGTGAAAAAGCCTCGCCCGAGGCCGTCGAGCGACTTCGCGAGCAACTGGGCCTGAACCGCCCCTGGCCCATCCGATACGGCGAGTACATCGGCGGCGTGGCGCGCGGCGATTTTGGCCGCAGCTTCTTCGATTCTGAGGAGCCGGTCAGCGCAATCATCGGACGAAACCTCCCAATGACCTTGCAAATTGCAGCACTGGCGATCGGGCTGGCGTCCATTTTCGGCATCCTTTTCGGCACCATCGCGGGCGTCTGGCGCGAGGGCTGGCCCGACCGCACGGTGCTGATTGTGAGCACGCTCGGTGTGACGATCCCGACCTTTGTGCTCGCCCCGCTCTTCGTGTACTTCTTCACCGAGCGGCTGGATATTCTTCCCGGCCGGTGGTCGCTGGACCGCGTCGCGCCCGATTACTACTACCTGGCGATGCCCGTACTCATCCTCGCCGCGAGGCCCATGGCCCAGATCACCCGGCTTTGCCGGGCCAGCATGATCGACACGCTACGCCAGGAATTCATGCGGCTTGCATTGGCGAAGGGCGTGCCGCCGGTGCGCCGGATCGTGCGCCACGGCCTTCGCAACGCCATCCTTCCGGTCGTCACCGCCATCGGAACCAACTTCGGAATCCTGCTGACCGGCAGTTTCATTATCGAGCGGTTCTTTCTGCTCCCCGGCATCGGGCGCGAGTCGATCGAAGCGATTCAGCGCGGTGATACGCCGGTGATCCAAGCCACCGTCCTGATCGCCGGAGCACTTTTTCTGTTCGTGAATCTGTTGGTGGACCTCCTCACTCCTATCATCGATCCCCGCGTACGAGAGGCCCAGATTTGAAGCAGGCGCTGAGAAGCCCCTTGGTCAAGTTTGGACTTTTCTTCTTGGGGCTCTTGGTGTTGGCGGCGATCATAGGTCCGCATTTCCGGCATCCGTACGATGTGAAGGTGGCGACGCCGCTACTGCCACCGAGCGCGACCCACTGGTTTGGAACCGACGACCAAGGCCGCGATGTCTTCGCACGCGTCTGCTATGGTGCCCGCATGAGCCTCTTGGTTGGGCTCTCCGTCCAGGCGATCGCTCTGGTGTTGGGAGTGCTGGTAGGGGTGCTGGGCGTTTTTGCGCCGCGGTGGGTCCGCGAGCCTCTCCTTCGCTTCACCGACGGCATGTTCGCCTTCCCCGATATCCTGCTGGCCATTCTCATCGTGGGCGTGGTGCCGCTCACGCTTGTGCAAGACCGCGTGATTCCCGTCATCGTAGCGCTCAGCATCACGGCGTGGCCCGGAGTGGCAAGAATCGTGAAGAACCAAGTCGCCAGCCTGAAGGATCAGGAGTTCGTTCTGGCCTCACGTGCGCTCGGGCTCAGCACAACTCAGGTTGTCTGGCGGCACATCCTGCCGCATATCACGCCTCTGCTCCTAGCGGTCAGCATGGTGG
>JALHPH010000168.1:3321-4664 GCA_022842565.1 Fimbriimonadaceae bacterium | reverse complement strand
ACTGCGAGCACCTTCGAGCCAGACGCGTCCATCGGCCTCTGCATAAACCAGTTCCTGCACCGACCACCCTTTCGCAAAGGCGTCCATGGCCTGCTGCAGAATGGTCAGCGGGCTGCCCTGCATGCGCTCGAAGCAAGCCAGAACAAAGTCCGCGCGCTCGCGGGCACCTGCCGAACCGTCGGCGGGTACGACTTTATAGTCTGCAGCGATAACGGCAAGACGCTTGATGGTCAGCGCGGTTTGGACCATGCTATCGCGCTGCATTTCGTCATAGGTGGCACCAGGAAGGCCACCTGGGTCGCCCGGGTATTCCAGCGCGCGACGGTCGGCCAGGCTCAGTTGCGGAGCTAATTCGGTATCGACTTTCTTTTTGCGATTGAAGAGTTTAATCATGAGGGTTTGGAGGAGTGGGAGTGCGAGAATCTTCGGGTTGAGCCGAGCGCCATGTGGGGACGATATTGAGAGGTGAGCGCGTGTGAGGCTAACGCCAACGCCATCACCAAATCATCGTGGTAGCCGTGCGCGGCGGCCAATCGGGTGTGACCGCTGGCCGTAACCTGAGCCTGGAAATGCTGCAATTCACGCAGCAATTCGACGTGGGGAAGCATTTTCAGACTGCTGCGCTCAAACATCATGACCAGCTGATTCACGAGTTCCAGCTTGGACTGAGCGCCAAAGACAAACCCCTGAATCAGCGCCTGCGGCAACCTGGACTTCAGGAGCTCTAGTACGGGGTCGCCCACACCTGTCGCGTCGCAAATCACCCTCGCGCCGGGATATGCTTCGACGATCGCGGCGACGCGATCCACTTGAACTTGCCACCCGATGCCGGTCCAGCGCTCCAGCGCCTGCAGACTGGCCGCGCTGCGATGCCCGGCGAGCACTGCCACGGCGGTGAAGTCGCTGTAGCGCGCCCAATCCACGCCGATCGTAATGGGTTCATCGGCCAGATCGAGCAGCCGCGAAACGGTGCACGCCTCGACCTGCTCCGTCTTGAAAACCGCACCTGAACCGTCCAGAAACTGGGCTTCGTATTCGGTGGCGTAGGCTTGGTGGCTCAGAAGCTCGGCTTGGATGGCCAGGAACTTGCGGCTGACGGCCGGGTTCTCCTCGCTCCTCGCTTGGTGACTCCAAATGCCGTGCTCGCCAGCTTGACCCATCTGGAAGAACTTCCAAAAGTGGTTGTGGCCGCGCGGGGTGGAGATCAGCGTAAGCACGCCCTCCGTAGTCGCGAGCATGGGGAGCGCAACCTCACTGATGAGGCTCTCGTGGACGTAAGCGGCCTCGTCGATGACGATGTGGGTTGCTTCGTGACCGCGCAGCGCGTGGCCGAGGTGGCCGCT
>JALHPH010000168.1:0-3311 GCA_022842565.1 Fimbriimonadaceae bacterium | reverse complement strand
CCGCTGCGGGCCTGCAGCCGGTGCGGCCCGAGAGTGAGTCGCGGGTAGGGCGTTTTGACCACCTTCGGCTTGGGCGCGCCGATGCCGGAAAGCATCTCTTGAACACGCTCGAAAAGCAGCTTGGCTTGGTCTTGGGTCGGCGCGATGATGAGGTGCTTGGTCGGGGCCCCGCTGAGTAGGGCGAGCACCATCTTGGCCGCGCACACGTCGGTTTTGCCCCAGCGTCGCCCGCACGCGAGCACCGAGATTCGCTCGTCTCGTTCCAGAAACGCCCGCTGTCCTGGGTGGGGTTTCCAGATGGGTTCGAGGGCCGAATGATCGTGAATCATGGAGCGCAGAACTCATCGCACCCAAACCATGCAAAGTCAACCACGACTCGGCGTGAGGTATTGTGCCGTCGAGTGGAAGTTACAAGGCACCCAAAGAACGGTTTGAACCGTTTGGGTGATTACGATTTTTTGGATATTCCGCCAGAGATGGAGCCCGCTGCGTTTCTGCATGAGATTCGCGGCCTCGACCGAGAATGCTTGGGGCTCTATGACGGCAAACAGTGGCTTTGTGCTCCGGTACTCGGAGAAGAGTCTCGAATCAATCTGATTTCTTTAGAGTCGGCTTTGGGCGGCTTCCCCCAGGGTCTCCACCTCTTTCACAACCATCCTCACAACGGAGTTCTCTCCCGCGCCGACATTGAGTTCGCTTGGTATATTTGTGCTCTGTCGTCGACAATCATCGCCCGATGTGGCGCAGTTGTTACAATCTGGCCGGCTGGTAAGATAGAAATAATCAAGCAAAAGTACGAGGACATGCTTCTGCAGATTCGTGATATGTTCGTAATGGTCGAGGATAGGGCCGCTTTACGGGAAATCGGCTTCGATTTTTGCGTCACGCACGCAGCCTGTATCGCCTTCTTTACTCCGGGAGAAAGTCCCAGCAGCGAACCCGTGAATATTCTCATGGCGTCAAGTCTTTCAGAAGTGGAAAAACTAGTTGGAGGATTCAGCTGGCAATGTTAGTGATCGATGACCTACCCGAATTGGCCATGCTCACTGCCGCTCGCAGGCTGCAGATCAAGCTATCTTTCGAGGAAGCTGAGCGGGTTGCAGATTTTATCCGAGCTATGGATGAATCGATTCCTTTTGAGCGCCGGCTCGATTGGGCGCTTGCGGCCGAAGGTTACGCGATCGAGAAAAAGCGCGCCGACGGGCTTAAGAAAGCCTATTTGAAACTTGTTGCAAGCAGGCGAGCAACGAAGCGACCCGCGCGAGAAACGATGTGCCTGGCATCCCTCGCATTTTCCTGGTTAGAGTTTAAGCCAGAGTCTCAAAGCTACGATGCCGGCATCGAGTGTGCCCGAATCTTCTTCCGCGAGGCTCACGTTCCTGCGCATGATCAAAACAACGTGCAGCAACTCAAAGAATCGGTTTTACGAGCGGTGAGCGACGCTGTCGTTGCAGAGCAAGCCACTCTCGCATCGCCCGACGAAGCGTTGCGCATGGTTGCTGAATCGCAACTCGACTGAAGGCACCTACTTTTTTTGCCTCACGGTTGCATTCTGCTGCCCAAGCGGGTATAACTTTCCCTTGCGCCTGGTGCGGAAAAGGTTAAGAACCGGATCCACACCTGAGAATGGCGGCTTCAAGTCTGGAAGAGCACATCGACCCTGCAGCGCAAGCAATCAGGGCAACGATCGGACTCAGCTCGTTTAGGCACGTGAAGCTGCACTGCAGAGCCACATTAGCTCGTTGCGATGCCCTTGTCTCAAGGGTATGCGAAGCTGTGTCCTGTCCCTCAGAGCTAGGCTGCAACACCCCTTTTGGGGCGACTGGAGTTCGATATGCTACCGGGAATACTCGGAACGAAAATTGGAATGACGCATGTGTACGACGAGGAAGGTCGGATGATCCCGGTAACGGTCATCCAGGCTGGCCCTGTATTCGTCACACAACTCAAAACACAGGAATCGGACGGTTATAGTGCCGTCCAAGTAGGTTATGGCGAGGATCGAGAAAAGAATCTGACCTGGCCAAAGTTTGGGCACCTGAAGAAAGCCGGGCTCAATCATAACCTCAAGACCCTTAAAGAATTTCGAGTGGATTCGACCAACGGCTTCGAGCTGGGTCAGTCCATTGATGCCAGCATCTTTTCTGCTGGAGAGAATGTCACCATCACCGGCATCAGCAAGGGCCGGGGATTTGCTGGTGTCGTCAAGCGATACCACTTCAAAGGTCAGCACATGACCCACGGTTACATGACCCACCGCCGACCGCTTTCGAGCGGTGCAACCGGACCGCAGCGCGTCTTCAAGGGTACGCGAAAGCCCGGCCAGATGGGAACCGAGCAAGTCACCCAAAAGGGTGTGAAAGTGGTGCAAGTTGATGCAGAGCGCAACCTCGTTTTGGTGACTGGCAGCGTGCCAGGACCCAACGGAGCGCTCGTGACCCTGAGCAAGGTGGGTAAGTAAGCCATGGCCACACTTGAGATCAAAGATTCGAAGGGCAAAGTCGTCGGAAAGCACGAGCTAGGATCCGTTCTGGCGAGCGCTGTCCCGCTGATGCACCTTCTGCACCAAGCCGTGGTGACCGAAGAGGCCAATAGCCGCCAAGGCACCCAAAGCGCCAAGACCCGCAGCGAAACCCGCGGCGGTGGACGCAAGCCCTATAAGCAGAAGAAAACCGGTAACGCACGACAAGGAACCATCCGCGCCCCGCAATATGCGCACGGTGGAATGGCCCTCGCCGTCAAGCCGCGTGACTATTCCAAGAAGATGAACCGCCGCGAGCGCCGCGCCGCGATCCTGGGAGCCATCAATGCTCAGATCGAAGCCGGAAATGTGATCGTGGCCGACAAGATTGGCTTCGCTAGCCCCAAAACCAAGGATGCACAGGCATTCCTGGCCGGGCACGGAGTGCTGGAAACCCGCCGCGTGCTGGTGATCGTGAACACTCACGACGAGAGCACCTGGCGCTCATTCCGAAATCTGACGAACGTCGAAGTCCGCACTGCTCCCAGCCAGGACGCCGCCGCGAAAACCAACGCTTTCTCGGCACGCGACATCCTGATTGCCCACAAGATTGTGGTCGCTGCGGATGCACTGCAAACTATCGAGTCCGTTTGGGGTTCGGAAGTGAAGGAAGCCGCTGCGCCGGTAGCCGAAGCAAAACCAAAGGCCACCCGCGCCAAGAAAGCTGAAACCGCAGAAGTTGCAGCCGAAGGCGCTCCAGAAAAGCCGAAGCGAACGACCAAGAAGAAAGCCGAGGAGGCTGAAGGCTAATGAGTAAGAGTCCATACGATATCATCGTGCGGCCGCACAT
>JALHPH010000167.1 GCA_022842565.1 Fimbriimonadaceae bacterium | reverse complement strand
CAACAGCCGTGGCGGCGGCAAAGACCGACGCTGGTAAGAATTACCTCACTGACCCAATGAAATCGGGCGATCCTCTTCAGAGGAGCGCCCGATTTCTCTTTACCGCACCGTTGCTTTCTGAATCGCGACCATTCGCTGGCGCGCGTGGTGGCAGAAGCTGCTCATGGGGTACTCGGTCAAGAACCGGTGATACGCCGAGAGCGTGCCCTGCGGATCGCGGAACCACTGATCGTGCAGCGTTGCGACCTTGTAACAGGCGCTTTCTCGCTCAGCGGGTGTCGTGTTCAGATCCTTCAGAACCATCTCCAAAAGATCGCGTGCTTGCACGGGCATCGATTCCTTTTCCAGCCTATCGGCAAAGCGCTGCAACTGCCGAGCGGGAATTGCGCCAGGGTGCCGTCCCAAGTCTTGCAGCAAGGGCACCATCGTATCGGTGGGACCCTGATCCACAAGAACCGGCAGCACCTTTAGGAATTCTTGCCAATGCTTCGGGTCGATTTGCAGCTGATCCTTGCGGCAGTTTCGGATGAGGTGCATGAGGAGTTCGGGGTTTCCGGGCTGATTCACCAGCAGTTCCGAAAGCTGCGTCCTTGAGAGCACGCCGAAATCCTTTAGCTCATACGCGTGCGCTTTAGCCTCGGCCACATAGGCGTCATCCCGCTTGGCCTTCAGTAGCCAAACGAGCGCAAATCCTCCGGCGGCACCGCCGAGGTGCGCCAAATTCGCGACGCCCCCTTCACCGCTCCCAAAGATAAGGGCAGAGAAAAGGTCCCATCCCAGGTACCAAAGCCCCGCACCCCAAAGTGGCCAATCCATCGTTCCAACTCGAAATGGTAGGAACGTGTAGAAGAACGTGACTGGGGCGAACGGAAACATAAACAATGCGGCACCCAACAATCCCATGATGGCCCCTGATGCCCCTATCGCCGGGATTTCGGGAGCAGCGGGACCCGCGAGCATCAAGTGCAAGGCGTCTCCTGCCAAACCTGATAACAGGTACACCAGACCATACTTTAGGTAGCCGAGCCGTCCCTCAACGGCGCAACCAAAAATCCAGAGGAACAGCATGTTTCCGGCGAGGTGCAGGATGTCGCCGTGCAGGAACATACTGGTGAGGAACCGATACCCTTCGCTCATGTTCACATACGCGAGTCCACCGCCTTCGACAAACTCCTCCTTAATGAGTAAGAAAAACTGACTCGTGAGCGCGAAGACCACGGTGTTCACCAGCATCAACGTGTACGTGATATAAGGAATGCGCTCGGGCGGATTCTTCGTCCTGAGAGGGATAAGCACGCCCCATATTCTACATGTCCACAAGCATTGAAACAAGGGCAACTGACACGTAAAAATGTTAGAGTGCCGCAACACTCCATTCTTTCTGAGCGGCCCCGATCGCCCCAGAGCCGCTCAGGAACCAATCTCAACTTGTTAGTACTTGACGCTACAACCGTAAGGCTGCGTCGAAGCAACGGAGACAGGTTTCCCATTCATTGCTTCGTTCAAAGCCTCTTTCACGTGGTTGCGGGCGCCCGCGATATCCTCTGTATCCGGCGTTGACTTGTCATCGATTGCACCCATATAAATCACCGTTTGCTCGGGGTTGATCACGAACATGTGCGGTGTGGTACGGGCAGCATATAGCTTACCAACCGCGCCGTCTTTGTCCAACAAGGTCGCAGCCGAGTGGTGGCCGCCGTTTTTGCGGATTTCGTTGGCCATCTCAGCCGTCACATACCCTTGCTTACCCTCGGCCGAACTCACGATGCTCAGCCAGACAATTCCCTTGTCCTTTGCCCACTTTTGGGTGGCTTGCATGTCGCCGTTCTTGTAGTGTTTCACCACGAATGGGCATTGGTGGTTCGTCCACTCCAGAACGACATACTTGCCCTTGAAGTCGGAAAGATTGTGGGCTTTACCCATCGAATCGGTTAAAGTGAATCCTGGGGCTCGACCACCCACTTTGGCACCGGGCATAGTCAAGCTCTGGGCCACCAGCGCGGCGGCACCTGCGAGCAGACAAGTTGCGACGAAGAGGTTTTGCAGCTTCATACTTGTCAATACTCCTGTCTCTGAAGCCCCGTCCCCGATATTCTTAACAGGCCCACCGACGGCATTGCTTGAGTGAAGCGGGTACCTTCTTTCAAGTCCATGAACCCAGTTCGAGTTCGTTATGCCCCCAGCCCAACTGGGTCGCCCCACGTCGGAAACATCCGCGATGCGCTCTTTAAGCACCTGCTTGCCAAGAACACCGGCGGCGTCCACATTTTGCGCATCGAAGACACCGACCGCGCGCGGCTGGTGCCCGGGTGCGAGGATGAAATCGTCGCGAGTCTTCGGTGGCTGAGCATTGAATGGCAAGAAGGCTTTGGTGTCGGCGGCCCCCACGAGCCCTATCGCCAAAGCGAAAGAAAAGAACTTGGAATTTACGCAAAATTGGTCGAGCAATTGTTGGCCAGCGGCCATGCCTATCCCGCTTTCGATACCTCCGAGGAGCTCACCGCGATGCGCGAGTATCAGCAGATCAACAAGCAGCCGATCGGATACTTCGGTGGTATTTGGCGCGATGCCACGCCCGAGCAAGTCGCGCAAGCCCGGGCCGAGGGTCGCACCGAGGTTATTCGCCAACGCATACCGCGCAACACGACCATCGTGATTGAGGACGTGATTCGGGGCCGAATTGAATGGGACAGCAACACCGTTGATGACCCGGTATTGATCAAGGGCGATGGAATGCCGACCTACCACTTTGCAGCCATGGTGGACGACCACCTGATGGAAATCACGCACATCATGCGCGGCGAGGAGTGGATCAGCTCCGCGCCCAAGCACGCATGCCTGTTCGATGCCTTCGGCTGGCAGCGCCCGGCCTTCGTGCACTGCCCCGTCATCAAGGGCAAAGATGGGAGCAAGCTTAGCAAGCGCCACGGCGATACGCGGGTGCTGGATTTCCGCTCGGCGGGCTATCTCCCAGAAGCCCTCATCAATTTCGTTGCGCTGATCGGCTGGTCACCGGGCGGTGACCGCGAGCTGATGAATCCGACCGAACTGGCTGAAGCGTTCTCATTGGACGGCCTGCAGCCCTCGCCGGGCGTTTTTGACCTCGATAAGCTCCGCTGGATGAACGGGAACTACATCCGGGCCTTCTCCACCGAAGAGCTTTTTAACCGTTTGGTTGAATATATTCGGGAGTCTGATACGCTCGCCTATTGGAGCCGTGAGGGCACAGATAACCCTGCGACCGCGGGCCACTTAAGCCAGCTGGCAGCGGCGCTAGAGCGTGACCCTGACTTCGTGCGAAGCCTTCTGCCGCTTGAGCAAGAACGCGTGGTGACGCTGGCCGACTTTGGTGAGGCGTGCGCCTTTTTCTTGGTAGATGAGGTCGAATTTGTGGACCAAGGCCGAGAAAAGTGGTTTGGCGAAGCACATGTCCCAGAGCTCTTTACGAGCATGCGAGAGAAGATTGCGGCGGCGGCCGCCCTCGAAACCGCCGACTGCGAAGCCCTCGTGCGCGATTATGCCGCTGCGCACGGCATGGAAAAGCTCGGTCCGGTGGTCCATCCCTTGCGGGTCGCCCTCAGCGGCAAAACGAAAGGCCCCGGTCTCTTTGAAATGATGTCGGTGCTCGGTCGCGACCGCATGATCGCCCGGTTCCAGCGGGCTGAGGCGATGGCTCGAAGCAATGGCTAGAGATTTGTTGGGAATCATCGACCTTCGTGAGGGCCGATCAATTCTATGGGAGGGTTTCCTGGAATCACGCACGGCGCAAAGTTCGCCGGGATTGGCCGACGTGGTGGCGGCGACGCTCAAGGGTGTCCGGGACCACGGCTGGGATTACGCGTGCGAATGCGTTAGGCAGTATGACGCTCCGGAGATGACCGTGGACGGCATGCGGGTCACTGAGGAGGAACTCGCGGGGGCCGAAGTAAGCGAAACTGAGCTCGAGGCCATTCGGGCAAGCATCGCGCGGGTTCGGCACTTTCATGAAGCCCAGCTTAGCTCGCTGACCGCTGGCTGGCAGCGCAGCAAATCTGGTTACGATTGGAGTATCGCGACGCTTCCAGGCTCATCTGGTCGCGAGGGCCAGCGGCTTTTGCCGGCGCGGCGCGCAGGGATCTATGTGCCGGGCGGCATGGCTAGCTATCCGAGTTCGGTCATCATGAACGCCGTGCCAGCGCTGGTCGCCGGTGTTGCGGAACTTGTGATCTGCACACCACCCAGGGCTGATGGCACGCTCAGCCAGGCAGTGCTGGTTGCCGCGCGCGAGCTAGGCATTAACCAAATGGTGAAATGCGGCGGTGCGGCGGCCATTAGTCTGATGGCGGGCCAGCTGGCATGCGACGTCATCGCTGGTCCGGGCAATCGGTATGTCGCCGAAGCCAAACGACAACTCTGGGGAAGGGTGGGGCTTGACGGTTTCGCCGGTCCGAGCGAGGTCACCGTTGTTTACGACTCCACCGTCCCTGCGCGAGCCGCCGCGCTCGACCTGCTCACTCAAATCGAGCACGCTCCCAACAACGAGGGCGTCCTCATCGTCTGGGAACCGGAAGTGGCCGAGCAAGTCATCCAAATGGTTCATTCCTTGCTTGAGCAAGCAACCCGTCGGGAGGTCATGGAATGCTCCTTGTTGAACCACAGCGCAGTTGTTATTGCCAAGGACCGCAACCATGCTCTTGAACTAGCGAACGAACTTGCCCCAGAGCACC
>JALHPH010000166.1 GCA_022842565.1 Fimbriimonadaceae bacterium | reverse complement strand
CAAAACCCAAGGCAGGATGGGCGCCTTGCTCGTGTGCCTAGAAATAGCCTCCACAGTCGTTTTCGGGTGATCCGGTATGAGGCTGGACTTGGGAGGCTCAGGAATTTCAAGCATTTGACGCAGTGTGTCGGGGAGCATGGCCGTGAGCTCTGGTAGCGCAGGCAAGATGGCCTCCGTCACGTCAGCCGCCCCTGCGATCTTTTGGAAGTGGCCGATGGCCAGTGTGCCCAGCGCACCCGTCAGTCCGACCCCGGCCGCCATCGGCAGGCTTGAAAAGTGAGCCATCTCACTGCCGACGCGCTCAGAATTTTCGCCCAGAAGCATTGAGGAGACTCGCTCTTCCATCGGGCCTGCCACGGTCCGGTCATCGGTGTATCCCGCGAAACCAGCCGCGTCATGCGGAAACTCAGCATTGCGGGTGAGCAGATTCAGCTCGGAGGCACCAGCCGGCGTGCTAGCGTGCTTCCCCAGCGCACCTAGCACCATGGGCAACAGCTTGCTAATGCCCCGCTGCGTAACTTGCGGATCGAGTCCGAAGCGCTTACTGAGTATGTCAACGACCGCGGGACTAATTTGAGCGATAAGGGATTCAAGAATCTGCATCAAAACACCTGACCGCTATTGTGGCACCTCAGCCGGGCCTAAACCCATCCACGCTGCCGACAAGCATCGGCAACCCGCTTAACCGCCACCAAGTACGCTGCAAGCCGGGTGTGCACGCCCCGTTCGGTACGCATGCGGTGCACTTCCTGGAAAGCCCGCGACATGATCTCGTCGAGCTTCTTAACTACGCGTTCGCGCTCCCACTTGTCCTGAGCGGCGTTCTGCACCTGCTCCATCCACGAAACGGTCACGCCACCTGCATTGCAAAGGAAATCGGGGATCACATAGATGCCTTTCTCGAACAAAATTCGGTCGGCTTCGGGGTGAGTCGGTCCGTTGGCGAGTTCGCAAACGATCTTTGCCTTCACATTGGCCGCGTTCTTTTCGGTGAGCACACCCTCCAGCGCGGCAGGGATCAAGACTTCAACATCGAGCTCCAGGAGCGCTTCATTGGCAATCGGCTGGGTGCCCGGCATTCCAACAACCGAGCCAGTCGCGGCTTTGTGCTTGGTCAGTTCAGTAGCGTCGATTCCAGCTTCGCTAAAGACACCGCCACGAGAATCGCTCGCCGCCACGACCTTTGCGACGAACAGTTCGGTGACCAAGCGGTGCGCATGCTGACCCGCGTTGCCATAACCCTGGACCGCGACGCGCGCGCCGGACAACTCCAG
This sequence comes from Fimbriimonadaceae bacterium, assembly GCA_022842565.1. Lineage (GTDB taxonomy): Bacteria > Armatimonadota > Fimbriimonadia > Fimbriimonadales > Fimbriimonadaceae > JAFLBD01. The sequence goes on along the minus strand of JALHPH010000166.1, from coordinate 3,440 downwards.
GCCCAGCGCCGAAGCGCATTCGCGCAGAGTAAACATGCCACCGCGTGCGGTCGCATCATCGCGCCCCTCTACGCCGCCAGTTTCCAGCGGCTTCCCGGTGATGATGCCCGGCTGGTGCCGACCAGCGATCACTTCGTACTCATCCATCATCCACGCCATGATTTGAGGAGTGGTATAGACATCGGGCGCGGGAATGTCGATTTCTGGGCCAATAAAGCGGGCGATTTGGCGAATGTAGCCCCGCGCCAATCGCTCCTTTTCACCCTCGGATAGCTCTTTCGGATTGCAAATGATTCCCCCTTTACCGCCTCCGAGCGGGATGCCCACCACCGACGTTTTCCAGGTCATCCACGCCGCCAGAGCCCGCACGGTATCGATAGTTTCTTCAGGATGCCAGCGGATGCCGCCCTTGTTGGGTCCCCGTGCATCGTTGTACTGAACGCGAAACCCGGTGAAGATTTGGAACTTGCCGTTGTCCATGCGCACCGGAATGCGGACCGTAAGCTCGCGCATTGGCTCGCGAAGAAAAGCGTGGACATGGGGCTCTAAACCGAGGAGACCCGCAGCCTCATCCAGCTGCGCCTGTGCAACTTCAAAGGGGTTTGCCATGGTCCCTTGAGGATACCGGAAGCGAGGCTACCGGGCCAGAAGGGGGCGAACCACAAAGAGGCCGGTCATCTTGCTCTTGCCCGCCATATACTCGCTCAGGCGCACGTCCAGCACAACTGCTTTCTTGTCGCTACTGGCGTGTAGCAACCGGCGGGTCTTGTTTCGGTCCACCGCAATCAGCCCAACGTGTGAAGTGTCAAGCCCGGCAACGGAGGTGGTGAACCCCACGACGTCGCCTGGTTGCAGCAACGATTCAATTGCGGCGACTCCTGGTGCAGGCACAAAACTTCTTGGACGGCCCGAGATTTCTTTTTCAAGCTCCCGGAGCCTGGGCAGGAGCGAAGGGTTTTCGCGCAGTGCTGGATAGAGGTTCGGGTTGCTGCTCATAAAGCCCAGGTTGAGCTGAAGGGGCATCGCGCCAGGCAGGCTCGCAGTGACATCCTGCAGCAGGCCGCGCTTCACTTGGTCATCCATCCAGTCGCTGGTGTAGTGCAGGCGGCTGAGATAGCCTTCTACGCGGCCATCGCGATATCGAATCTGCTGAATCGCGCGCAGGAAGGCATTAGGGGTCGGTCGTGGGTTCGGGGCGATCCGTGCCATCGCCATGGCAGATTCCACGAAGGTCACGCAATCCAGTCCTTCTAATGTGTGAAAAACGAACTCGCGCTTGGGATCACGCTCAAGGGTCCAGCCGACGTACGGGGTCCCAATGAGCGCTCGCCCCGCTTGCTCGACTCGGCGACCAAAGTCAGCTTCGGTCCGCCAATCGGAAGAGGCCGATAAGAGGTTCGAAAACTTCGATTCGCCCACTAGCGTCGGGTTCTGGGCAAAGGCGCCCGCCGAAATCAACAACAATCCCAAACTCAAAATTCTATTCATCAAGATTGACTCTCTTCACCGGCTTTTGCTTTTCAGCCTCGACGGCCGCAACATCCTCGGGCGTTCCGACGATCATATCGACGCCCTGACCCGCGACTCGTTCCCATTTTCCTTTCTCGGCCCGCCTAAAGACCGTGAAACCCTTCTCGCCTGCTTTGTCAAAGTCCTTCGTTCGCGCCACTTTGATCTGCGCTTTGCTGATCACCCGGCGGACCTCCATCCCACAAGTGGGGCAGAACTCCAGGTCTTGCTCCGTCACGGATTGAATCACTTCGAACCGGCCCTGGCAGATCAGGCAATCCCAATCGACCGGCTGATATTCATAAACAGGCATTTTTTCTATTTCAGTTATCTGAACATTTCAGACGTTTTACCGATCATAAAGGTTGGTGGTCGGTTGACCGCGCCCATTTTTCGGGGCGGAACCCATGCCACAAGAGAGAAACCGTAAACGCGGGTCGCCCTGAGACAACAGGGGTGGCCCAGCCTCTCTCCCCCCTTTTTCCTTCAGCGTACACTCTGCAGTGTGCTTCATGAGCTAAACCAAACTATCGTCCATTGCGAGCGCTGCCCGCGTCTGCGCGAATGGTGTCAGCACGTTGCCATCGCCAAAACCGCCCGCTTTCGGGATTGGGAGTACTGGGGCAAGCCGGTTCCCAACTTTGGCGACCCAGAAGCTCGGCTGCTCATAGTGGGTCTGGCCCCAGCTGCGCACGGCGCCAACCGGACCGGACGCATGTTCACGGGCGATCGCAGCGGCGACTGGCTCTATTCGATGATGCATGAAGTCGGCTTGGCGAACCAGCCGACAGCGGTTCACGCTGACGACGGACTAATCCTGAAGGACGTTTTGATCACTGCGTCGGTGCATTGCGCGCCGCCCGACAACAAGCCGACCCCCGCCGAAATGGCGCTCTGCCACCCGTACTTGGTCGAACTAATCCAAAGCCGCGAATGGGCGGGCATCCTGTGCCTCGGCGGCATCGCCTGGAAACAAGCCGGCACCGCCTTGGGTCTCAAGACGATGCCGAAGTTTGGTCACGGCGTCGAATTCCAACTGGGCGATACGCTGGTTCTTGCCAGCTACCACCCCAGCCAGCAAAACACCTTTACTGGCCGCTTGACGCGCCCGATGTTGCTGGAGGTTTTTCAGCGGTTCGCTTCCCGATGTTGTTGATCAGATATTCGCGCTTCAGCTCGTAACGGGCTAGATTTCCTCGGCGACTTACGGCCAGCGTCACGATGGAGCCCTGCTCGCCTTCGAGCATCGCACTGACTTGGCGGAAGCCTACATCCAGCAGTTCGTTCCCGTTCACGCCCAAAAGGTGATCACCCGTCTTGATCCCGGCCTTCTCAGCGGGGCTGTCGGGCGAAACGCGCGTGATGATGTACCGGTTGCTGTCGTCATCCAAAAACACGTTGATTCCAGCTTCGGCGACTGGAGGGTCAGTCACCTTGCCCGCGAAATTGTCGAGCCAGACGCGTCGGCGCGACTTATCGATGACGATGTTGAAGTTCTTCAGGAAGCCAAAGCCGATGGTGCCGTCATGCTCGCTGGAGCTGCTGGGCAGGTCGATGATCGACCAGGTGCTTCCCTTCACCGGCACGCCCCAAATGCTGGCGTCTTCCATATAGTAGTACCAGCTGTCTACCGGACCCGAAGCCACGAAAGCGGTCTTCATGAACTTAGGCTCGGTGCCAGGGGTCCAGAGCCCCACCCTTTCCAGGACGTCCTTGTGGGTGGTGGCATAGAACGCGTTGCCGGTGTCGAGCGCCAGCACCATCATCTCGCCGTTCGGAGTGACCACCGGCAGCTCAACACTGTTGTGGCCCTTGGGCAACATCTTGATGAGGAAGGTGCGCTTGTTGTCGCCCTTTCGGGTGCTGATGTCGAACGACTTGGGGTGAAGAATGAACTTACTTTTCTGGAAGTTGATCTCCAGAATGTAGTC
>JALHPH010000165.1:3873-4722 GCA_022842565.1 Fimbriimonadaceae bacterium | reverse complement strand
GACTTCGGGCCCTCATGGATTTCACGACGATTGGCTTGCTGGTTGGGTTGGCAACGGTCGATTTGATGCCGCAGCGTCCGCTTCCACTGGGGGGCTACACGGCTCGAAACGGCGCACTCATGCAGCCCGGAGGCGATTCCTTGAGGGCCCGGGCGATGGTTATTGGTGACTGGGCATTGGTGGGGGTCGAGATGCTGACGGTGCCCGAGAGCCTGCAGCGCGAAGTCCAGGCTGCGGTCGGCGAAACGCCGAGGGTCCTGCTCATCGCCACCCACACCCATTGCGCCCCAGATAGCCAGATGCTGAATGACCGGATGACGATGCAGCTGCCCGGGATTGCCAGCTTCTCGCGTCGCACGATGATGGCCTATGCTGAGAAGATCGCTGAATCGGTCCGTCAGGCGATGGCGAACCGATCCGAGGTGACGAGGGTGAACTGGTCGCAGCAGCAGGCGCCGTGGGTTCGCGGCCGGCGGGCATTGGCGGCGCCCGATACCCGTTCAACGAGGCTTTCGCTTCACACCCAACGCGGGCGGCTGACTCTGGATACCTTCAGCGCGCACCCGACACTGTTTGATGAAACGGAACTGCAAACGCGCGGCGACTGGCCCGGCGAGTGGATGACCCTAAGCGGTGGGCTGGTGGCGACGTCTGGCTTGGGGGATGCATCGCCCTCGGTACCGGGCACCAACCCTTTGTTGCAGGCCAAGGAGCTAGCTGCCGGACTTCAGGCGCTCATGAGCTCGGCACGAGAACGCCCCTTACAGCAGGTGCCGCGATGGGGGCAAGTCTCCGTGCCGCTTGGCAAGCCGGTCGCGCACCCCGAATTCGCCACGAGCGTCGGTTTGC
>JALHPH010000165.1:0-3863 GCA_022842565.1 Fimbriimonadaceae bacterium | reverse complement strand
GGCGCAAGGGCTGGTGCTGAGGTTTGCGCCGGAGCAGGGCACGGTCACGGCGCTCGCTTTTGGCAACGTACTTTGGCTTTTCCTTTCCGCCGAACCAACTGCGGATTTTGCCCGAGCCGCCGAACGGGTGGGAGCCATCCAGGGGTTCGCGCGGACGGTGGTGGTGGCCCACGCTGGGGGCTGGGCCGGCTATTTGCTGATGCCGCAAGACTACAAGCGCGGGGGTTATGAAGCGACGCTTAGCTTCCATGGCGCAGGGGCTGCGGACCGGTGGCTGCGCGCCATTGACCAAGCGACCGGGCTGTTATGGTTGAACCAGCGTCCGACGCCTGAGATCGAACAGAGCGCTCTTCATTTCGCTCAGAACGCGTTGGGCGAGTGCCTGCTCTGAGAGCTTCGAGTAGGCGGCGTCCTCTGGGGTGAGCTCAATGAGCGGTTGGTGGTCGCCTTTCAGAGTGGCGGTGCCCGAAAGCGAGACTTGGAAAATACCGGGAAGCGTGTCGAGGAAAACGTTGAGCCGCTCAATGGCTTGGTCGGCGCGGGCTTGGCTGGTGGGCCCGGCCATGGTTACGACCTTTTCGCCGAGTAGCCTGATGCTGTAGGTTCCATCCAACTCGTCCACGCGGATGGCGCGGAAGGTGGTGCTGGTGCGACTTCGGTGGATCGGGAGGTCGCGCTTCAGCAGGAAGCGGATCATATCTTGGGCGCGGTTCTTGCTGGGCGGGTGGGTGCGGAAAATTCCCCAGTCGATCCCTTCGCTGCTGCCTGCGTCAAAGGCGAGCCGCTCCATGAAGGTGAGCGCACCGACGGGATCGTAGTTGGAATTCACCATGTAGTTGAGGCCGCCGTAGTCGGCGGCTTCCTCGGCCTTCACGCTCCAGCCGCTGCCGATGGCGGTTTCAAACAAGTTTGTGGCGACGGCGGCTTTTTGGCCCGTATCCGTACCCGAAAGGAGCGCGACCAGGATTAGCGGGATAGTGAAGCTTTGGAGTTTGCTGCTTTCTTTTTGCAGCGTGGCAACGTGGCGGAAGCTCGCGTGGGCGATCTCATGGGCTATGACTCCAGCAAGCTCGTGATCGGTCTCGGCGTACTTGATGAGCCCTTCGTAGACGAAAATGAAACCGCCCGGTAGCGAAAACGCGTTGATGTCCTCGCCCTCGATGACTTCGAAACTGTATTCGAATGGGCTGAAGCGCTTGTCGCCCCAGGGGGCTACCACGTGCATGCGGTTCGCGATGGCGGCGATCTCGTTCCCGATCCGCTTTACACGGTCGGTCATTTGCGCCGACGTGCTCAGCTTCATTTCCTTGCGCACGCGCTCGGCGACGTCCTTGCCCATCGCCACGTCCGCGTCCAGTTCCTTTTTGGGCGTGGTGACTTTCAAGAGCGGATTTTCTTCGGCTTGCTTTTGCTCCTCCTGAACCTGGTGAACGATGGCGGTCACCTCGGGCGGCAGGGCATGTTCCGAGCATTCCGGACACCCAATGTGTGCCGAGGCCAATGCGCAGGCTAGAAGGAGAGAAGTACTCATGATTCGTACAATGAGTCAGACGTCGCGGGAGCCTCTTGGTTGCGAATAGGCATGGGACGGTCCCGGTCCTTGTTCACAACGCAAAGAATTCGAAGGGTCTGCTGGGCGTTAGCGCGGAACTGATGAGGCTGCCAGGGGCCGACGTGGACCGTGTCCATCGGCTGGATGGGGCCCCAAACTTCGCCTAGACGGACCTCGCCGCTACCGTGCAGCACCATCACAAAGTGCTCGTGTTCGTGCTTCTCGAAGGTGGTGTACCCACCTGGTTCGAGTTCAAAAACACGGGCTTCGAAAGCGGAATGATCCGTGGAGTGGAGGACCCGCCGGCAGACGCGCTCCCAGGTTCCCGGTTCATCTTTGTAGCGATCCACCGGCACGTCGGGCCAATCGGCGCTCGGTCCGAAATTGCCGATCAAGAAAAAACCACCATTGCCTTTAATATACGTGCGTCGCGCATTTCGCGGTAGGCCGTGGTGAGGTCTTCTAACGTGACAAAGTCGCTGACGACTTGCTCTGCCCGCACCAGGCCGCGACGAAGGACCTGCAGCGCGGCTGCGGTGTCGTCGGGGCCGCAGGAATAGCTGTGGACGATGCGCAGGTCTTGGAAATAGCCCGCCTTGGCCATGCTAACTGGGAGAGGGACGTCCGGCGGCAGCGGCGCGAAGAGGAGGATCGTGGCATCGGGCGCTGCGATTTGGGCGGCAGAATCCATAGCTGCGACACTTCCCGGGCAGACAAAAATGCGTGTGAAGTTTGCGCCTTCAGGGGCAGAGAGGGCTCGGAAGTCGAGCGATTCGGCATGGGCCCGCCGGGCCGGGTGGGGTTCGATGAGGGTGGTCTCGGGGCCCAAGACCAGGGCGTGAATGAGTCCAAGCGTTCCGGCCCCGATCACCACCGATCGGTCGTTCGGGCCAACTTGCGCCCTGCGGATCGACTTCATCACGCAAGCAAGTGGCTCCATCAGGGCCGCGTCACGCGGGTCCAGATCATCCACTCGGCGAGTATCGGGGAGGTTTTCGGCCGCGACAGCGAAGAATTCGGCCATTCCGCCCGGGTCGAGTCGCGTGCGCTTCCAAGTGGGGCAGTGCACAAAAGCCCCTCGCGCGCAGAGCTCGCACTGAAGGCACGGGGCGTGGTGATGCGGCGCCACAAGACACCCAACGGGGAATTCTGCGTGGTCGCTTTCGATGACCCGGCCCGCGACTTCGTGGCCCAGAATGTGGGGGGCTTTCGAGTCCATGTACCACTCCATCAGCTCACCCGAGCAGAGTCCGCAGGCAAGGGTTTGGACGACCAGGCCGCCTGAAGGAAGCTGTGGTCGGTCACGGTGAGCCACCGACACGCGCCCGCCGCTTTCATATAGCCCGACCCTCATGGTGTGAAGACGTACTTTAGCCCGTGGCCCATTTTGAGCATCTCGAATACTTCGACCGCTTCTTCGAGCCGCCGCTCTCCGGAAATCAAGACATCAAACGGGAGCGCCGGGTTCAAGAGCCACTCGCGGGCTTGTTGCACTGCACGGGTTCCGAAGTGGAATGGTGATAGCAGCGTGATCTGGTCGTAGTGCAAGCGCCCGGTATCAAAGCATGCTGAAGTGCCGGACGGGCATCCACCGAAGAGCATGACTTGGCCGCCACGGCGTGCATAGTTGATGCTGCGCTCCCACACATCCACCTTCCCGGTGCATTCGATGACCACGTCGTAACCGCGACCGATGTCTCGGGAGAGGTCTTCTTCGGCCATCGGGCGGCCGCCGATCGATTCACCGACTTCGAGCCGGTCGCGATTACGGCCCAGAAGGGTGATATCTGCAAGGCCCAGCGCTCGAAGCGCCGCAACAAACATGAGGCCGATTGCACCAGGGCCGATGACGAGCACGCGGTCGGTCACCCGGGTTTTGAGCTTGGAAACACCGTGCGCGACGCAAGCGAGCGGCTCTAGTAAGCTCGCTCGCGCCCAGGTGAGGTCCTTGGGCTTTTCAAAAACGTTCAGCTGGGCGATATGGGCCGGAATGCGCAAGTATTCGGCGTAGGAGCCGAGCACCTTGGTCTTCATAATGTGGTCGCACAGGTTCTCGTCACCACCCAAGCACGCCGGACATTTTTGGCATGGCGCAGAGTGGACACCCATGATTTCCTGGCCGACCTCGAAGTTCGCGCCTTCGCCGTTGGCGACGACCACACCGGCATATTCGTGCCCAAACAGCCCGGGCATCGGAATCTGCGGATGACCGCGCATGTAGGCTTTCAGATCGGTGCCGCACGTGGTGGCGGCGACGACTTTGAGAAGGAGGTCTCCGGGAGCGAGCGCCGGGATGGCCGTTTCCTCGATG
>JALHPH010000164.1 GCA_022842565.1 Fimbriimonadaceae bacterium | reverse complement strand
TTCAGCTGCATTTTCAGTGGTTTCATTGATGTCCATAGCGTGGGTCCGGTTGCGAAAGCAATCTTTCGCCTGGGGACCTATGCTACACGATAATCAGGTCGTTGGTTGTTAATGGCCGGTCTCTTCGTCTTCCTCATCGTCTTCGGGTTCGAAAAGCGAGGGCCCCACCGGCTCGGCGCACTCCACCACCCGGACGCCCGCTTGGTAATCGCTTGGCAGCCCGTCTGCGTCCAAGACTGCATCAGGATAGAGTTGGGAATACACTACTGGGCTTGGCAGCACGTTTTGCTGCACGATGCGGTGCCGATAGGTCTCGCCGTCGCCCAATTCCCAGTCCGGCGCGTACTCGGGGTTGATGAAGTAAACCGGCTCGAAGGGGACCCAGCCCTCGTTTTCCAGGCGCTCGATCCAGACCGCCACCAGCAACCCGCCTTTGAGTTCGTGGATCACGCGGTAATAGGGCGTCAGCAGCCACAGAACCGCAAATGCTGCCTGCTTGGGGTCGACTTCGTGGGTGTGCCACCGGTCGGCGGCGATCATGACGTCCTCGCCCTGGTCGTAAACTGTGATGGGGTAGCTGCCGGGTGTTTGCGGCGTGATCACGAGGCTTTGGGCACGCTGCTCCAGCTTCAGGGGCGCGTCGGGGAAATGCTCCAGTGTTCGCTTGACTTCGGCCAAGCACGCAGCGCCGGGTGATTCCATAGGTGCATTATGACGGCTGGCGACGGCGCGCCAACTTGCGTAGCAGCAGCCAAAGCGCTTCCCAGAAGCTGATGGCGGTCTGTGAGCCCGACGGGCTCCCACCCAGGCCAACTTGCGCTCCGCCCTTCAGCACGCTCCGCACTTCCCTGTCTTCCAGACCAATTGCCGCGTCGCGGTCCGCCTGGTTCCATTCGGCTGTGTTTTCCATGGCGAGCGCCACCGGGTCCGACACGGCAATGTGATTGCAAAGGCTGGTGGCGCGCTTATGAAGGGCATCGATTTCGGCATCCGCCCCAGGATGCGCTTCGCGATAGGCCCGTACGAGGGTCCGGAGATTCAGCGCCCGCTGATGAACCTGGCGTACAAACGCGGCGGTGGCAGCGCCGCGTACATCGGCTTCAAAGTTCTCCAGCACATGTTCCATCAGCAGCACGTCTTGCCGCAGGGGCACGCAGGCCTCAGCCATCAGCCCCGGAGAGAGCTCGAAGAAGTAATCGCTCCACTGAAAGAGCTTTTCCTCAGCGTCTTTCACCTGTTCTAGGTTCCCTTTTTCTCGGTCGAGGCTTTGGTCGCCCAGTAAGAAAGTGTGCAGATGAACGCCGTTGAGCGGGTTTTTGGTGAGCCGCGTGAGGCCGTCGGTGATGAGCACGATATCTACCCGCTCGGCGCGTTCCTGGAGTCTCGGGACAAGCTCCTCCAACGTGCTCTGCAAACCCGTCATGCCGCTGTGATCGTGGGTCAGGATCGCTGCGGCAACCTGGGCGTGCCCCCGACTTTCGTCGGCACTCATTTCTTCTTCGAGGTGGCTGCGAAAGAGATGCAAATGAATGGGGTTCCCCGCTTCCATCTGGGCGAAATGGAACGCTAGCGCCAGGCCCCTGCCAGCAATGTTCCGAGTGTCGCGCTCCCAACCCATGCTCTCGGAGGCATCCAGAAGGAGGTGCCCAAAGACCCCGCGCTTTTCCTCTCCAGAGTCGGCTTCAAGCACCGACGGCGTTTCCTGTTCCTGCTCTTCTTCGGTGTCGTCGAGAAGTTCTTGCTCGTGCTCCAACCAGGAGTAGCGCATCAGTTCGCCCTCGGTCATCTTGCGAAGGAACTCGCGCGGGGCTCGGCGGCGCAGCATGAGGTCCTCAGGTACGGCCATCGGCACCTGCTCCGGGTCGGTCAGTACATCGAAATCGTAATCGCTGGAGGGGACATCGCATAGGAATTGCCGAAAGCTGGGGCCGATACTCGTCTGCGGCAAGTTGAGGTCCTCTTTCGCATCCTCCGGCCTTGGGCCCTTTCGCTGAGGGATGTCGAGCAGGTCCATGGTCATCATGAAGTTCCTCGCGGCCACCAGCGCAAGCACCTGAACGCCATCTAGCTCACCGAAATCCAAGATGCCGATGCTCTCATACAGCTCATGGAAGGGGTGCTGGCGGCGACGCAAGAGCCGTCGCTCCAAGCGCTGATTCACCTCCTCCGAGCTGATGACGAATCGGAGCATGCGCTCCGGGTGCAGGTGATCCATGCCCTAGCCGCCCATTTTCTGCTCGAACGCGATGTGGTACCGCTCGTGCGCCTCTCGGATTTGCGCAATGACTTCGTCTTTCATTTTCTGAACCGGGGCGTGGTCGGCATGCAGGCCGCGCGCCGATTCCATCAGGCTGCCGAGGGTGATTTCCGCTGAGGGCTTATTGATCCAGTGCTGGATTTTGTAAACCAGCCTCTCGCCCCACTTGGGCTCGTTGAGGGTGCCGCTTCGTTGCCGTGTGACCATCTCGGCCACGAGGTCGCTGAGCGAGGCCGCCCGGTCGATGGCATCGCGGTCGTGACCACTGAAGGACTTCAGCACCGTCGCAAGTGAGTCGTCAAAGACCTCCTCTTCGTCCTCGCCGCCGACCGTAGGGATCAGAAAGTGAAGTGCGGCGAGGTCTCGCGTCTCGACTTTCTCGCGCCGAGCCCGAAGCGCACTGGCCATCAGAACCTGGATCGCCTTGTTTTTGGTTCGGTCGCTGAAGTGAAAGCGCTCGGAATCGGTTTTCTTATTGATGGCGCGCTCGTAGGTTTGAATCAGCTCGTCGAGCATCACCAAGAGGTGTGGCGGGACCTCGATGGAGTAGTCCTTGCTTTCTCCCACTACAATGCCGCTTACAAACTTCAGCTCCTGATAGCTGATGCACTGCGCCTGGGTGGCCATGACGGTGCCGCCGTGACTCGTGAGGAATTCCCGCCTGATCCTGAATCGCTCCAGGGTGCTTTCGGCGCGGTGGACAATGCTCTTGAAAAGCAGTCGATCGAGTACGGCGCGGCTCTCGCGGGTGTCTCGAATGAAATTGGTCGTGCCGATGGCGGTGTGCAGGAGCGCTTTCTCGACCTGAGGGCCATTCAGGAATTCACGTTCATTGAGAATGCCGTTGAGGGCGCGGAGCACGAAGTCATTGGCGTCAAAAACCTCATCCAAGAATGCAAAATGCGCCCTGACAATGTAGCCGTCGAGGTTGTGAACGTATGTGCCCCGCTCGAACTTTTCGAGGTCCAGACCGCCGACCAATTGCCCGACCGAAGTGGAGCGAGTGAGCTGCAACGAAAACGGAGAGAGATCATCCTGGATGTGGGCAAAAACGCTGCGTGCTAAGCGGCTTTTGGCGAGGCCGCGGTCGCCAATGATGAGCGCGTGTTCGCGAGTGAGCAGCGCGTAGAAAATCTGCTCCAAAACGTTATCGCGGCCAACAAAGTGTTGGCGCAAGTGCGAAAATGCGGCCTCCAGACGGGCCATGGCGTCGGCGGGGGCAGGATGCGTGATGGCTTCCATGGAGCAGTTTTCCGATCAGAAAGAAGAGAGTTACTCGCTTTTACCCCGATTTCCGAGTTTGCGGGGTAGGCCGATGGGGTAGGGCGTAGAATAAGGATGCTGGATTCCACCCGCATGGAAGCAACAAAGATGTTTGATCAAGTATTGAAGCAGTTTGGGCTGGGCGACAAGGCCGGCGATCTCGTAGGAATGCTGGCGCAGCAAATGCAAGCCAAGGGCGGTCTCGATGGATTGCTGAAGCAGTTCCACGGCGCTGGTCTGGGCGATCAAGCCTCTAGCTGGGTGAGCACCGGCGAGAACCAACCGATTAACGCAGAGCAGGCCAAGGCCGCCCTCGGCCCCGAGTTCATTGAGCAAGCCGCCGCCAAACTTGGCATTCCTCAAGATCAAGCCGGCGAAGCTACTGCCGCAGCTCTGCCTCAATTGGTGGACAAGTTCACTCCTAACGGTCAGGTCGAACAGGGTCAAGACTTGATGGGTGCGTTGCAGGGCATGTTGGGTGGCCAAATGCCAAATCTCGGTAACATCGGCGGCATGCTCGGCGGCCTGATGGGCGGCGACAAGAAGTAATCAATGAGCGACTTTGCCGAAACTTGGACATTGATCCGCGGGCGTTTTGACGACGCGGTTTTAGGACTTAGCCACGATCAGTTGAACTGGCGACTGCAGCCAGGAACGCTGACTTTGGGCGAGATGGCGCTGCACGTGGCCGGGGTCGAAGTGTCCTTTGTTTCGCAATTGCTGGGCGACGCGGTGGAGGGTGAACTCGACCGCGTCCGCCGGGCATCCACCGAAGGCGTGATCAACGATCTGCCTTTCCCGTTTTCGACGGAAGAAATCACGCCCGAACTCGTGGCTTGGGCGTTGGCCACAGCAGGCGGCATGGTCCATGGACCCATCCATAACCTCACGCCGGAGCTTCGCGCGGTGCAGATCAAGAGCGCATTGGGCCCGATGGTGGATGGCACCGGAGCGTTTGCACGACTCGCGTATCACCCCGGCTACCACCAGGGTCAGGCTTACATCATCAAGACCGCTGCCGGTTTCCCGAGCAGTTAGCGCAGGATGATGTCCGCGTAAACCGGCAGGTGGTCGCTGGCCTGACTTCCCTTTTCGGTGTAGGTCACAGTCCCGTCGTCGCCGACGCTGGTGCGACCACGACTCCCGCGCAGCGCCGCTTCACCCGTAAAGATACTTGCCCCGCCTTTCACGCTGGCGGCTAAGT
>JALHPH010000163.1 GCA_022842565.1 Fimbriimonadaceae bacterium | reverse complement strand
GGCCGATCACCGCACGAGTGTCGACCAAGTTGATAAACTGCTCGTCCACAACGGCGACGGGAATGTGTACGAGTGCGTTCTTTTGCCCTATACCGACCGCGTCAGCTGCTGCCTGAGCACACAAGTCGGATGCCCGATGGGCTGCGTTTTCTGCGCCACCGGGTTGGGCGGCTTCGATCGAAACTTAACCACCGCCGAGATCATGGGGCAGTATCTCACGCTCCAATCCATCAGCCAGCGCCGCGTGAGTCACGTGGTGTTCATGGGCATGGGTGAGCCGCTTCTGAACCTAGACAGCGTGCTGAGCGCTATGCGCTTGATGCACGAAGAGGTGGGACTCAGCTATCGCCACATCACCATCAGTACCGTTGGCTTGGTGCCGCAGATTCTCAGGCTGGCGCAAGAAAGGCTCCCGATCCACCTGGCGCTTTCTCTCCACTCGCCCATCGACGAAGTGCGATCCAGGCTCATGCCAGTCAACCACAAGTGGCCCGTCGCCGAGGTGATGGACGCCATGCGCCGATACCATCACGAGACGGGCAGAAAGATCACCTTGGAGTACCTGCTGCTGGATGGCATCAACGACGACGACGAGCAAGCCCGCGCGTTGGCGCGGTTGGTGAAGGGCCTGCCGAGCGTGGTCAACGTGATCCCATGGAACTGGGTGGATACGGGCAACGGTTTTAAGCGTCCATCGAGAGATCGTGTGCGCAAGTTTAAAGAAGTCCTGAAAGCCCACCGAGTGAACGTGACCGAGCGCGTAGAGCGCGGGCACGACATCGCAGCGGCGTGCGGCCAGTTGGCAGGGCAGCACCAAGGAAGGTTTGCAAAACGAAAGGAGTCACTTTGGTCCGTCCCGGTTTCTACTTCGTCCTAGCATGCCTTGCCGCAGGCTGCGCTTCGGATGCAAAACGGGCCGCCAGCCCCGCCGCCACGCCAGAGCCCGGACCGCCCCAAAACCAACGTGAGAGGGCGGTGGTTGCGCGCGACGTCACCCTCGCTGCCCCCGGTGAAGACCGCAAACCGGTGTGGACGGTGAAGGCCAAGCAAACCCGGCTTGATGTTTTCACCGATGACAACGTCACCACGACTCTGAACGGCGTGACGGGCGAGATTTTTCAGGACGGTAAGCCCGCAGTGGACTACTCCGGGAACGTGGCCTACGCCAACCGGGTCAGCAAGAAGCTCCGCATAGAGGGCGATGTCGTATTGAAGCAGAAGGGCGCTGACGGCACTGTTCGCGCAAGCGCAGCGCAGTGGTGGCCTACTGCCGAACTGATTGAACTACGAGGAGATGTGAGCTACAAGGGCAACGGCTGGATCGTTGAGCCCGTCTCCAGTCTCTGGGTCACTCCCGATTTTAAGATCATTGGAACGTACGAAGCATTCAAAAGAGACAGTCAAATGAACAAACTCATCGCCTCGCTCGCCATCGCCCCCACCCTGCTGGGCGCAGGGGTGTCCTTCCGAGATACCCAAGGCAACATGAGCCTCACCAACCTCACCCGTTGGATCAGCAAGCGCGCGGCTGCGAAGACGATCGGCTTCGAGGGCGCGGGCAGGCCGTTTCTGGGGGTTTGGAAGTCGCAAGGTATGCGCGTCAATGGCAATACGCTTAGTGGCACCGCGGTCGAGGGGTCCAAAGGCTACTACCTTAGCAAGCTAGACGCCGCCGGGAATGTTCGGGTGGCGCTTGTGCCGGTGGGCCGAAACGTCAAGCAGGAAGAGACGATCATCACTGGCTCGCGGTTCGAGTTTGAAGGCAACGAGACGGACGGAAAAGCGACCCTCACGGGTGGCGTCAGGGTCGTAAACCGAGTCGGAATTCAGCGTGAAATCATCTTTACCGGTACTCGGGCAGACCTCACCCTGAACCTACGGCCCGGAACAGAAACCCCCGTGACCCTGGCGCAAGTGGCCGGCCCCATCACCTTCCGATTGGTCGACAAGGAGCGTCCTAAAGTGCTCGTGGTGGATGGTTCTGCATCGCGCGTGGATTACAAACCGAACGAGAACGGCTCGACCGTCACCCTCACGGGCAACGTGATAGTGAAGGGTGAAGAGGGTTCGGGCGGCGGAGAAATGAGCGCAGACCGAGTGGTCATTGAGCTAGACGCAAAGGGCGAAGTGACCTCGATGACAGCCGAAGGAAACCCTGGCAGCGGAACCTTCCAAGATCCCACATGAAGATCATCGCCGAAAACCTGCATAAATCGTATCGAAAAACGCCCGTTGTGAAGGGCGTCTCTTTCGAGGTGAGCACCGGCGAGGTGGTCGGCCTTCTCGGGCCAAACGGCGCGGGCAAGACGACGACTTTCTATATGGTCATCGGATTGGTCAAGCCGAACGAAGGCCGCGTCACCGTGGACGGCGTCGATATCACGAATTGGCCGATGTACAAACGGGCTCGCTTGGGCCTGAGCTACCTGCCGCAAGAGAGCAGCGTGTTCCGGCGCATCAGCGTGCGCGACAACATTAAGTTGGTGATGGAAATGGCCGGAGCGGGAGCCAAGCGGATCAAGGAACGCACCGAGGAACTCGCCGAAGAACTCCACATCACGCGCATCCTCGACCGCCCGGGAGGAGTGCTGAGTGGCGGCGAGCGGCGCCGGGTGGAGATCGCACGGTCGTTGGCCAATGACCCCAAGTTCATTCTGCTGGACGAGCCATTCACGGGCATCGATCCGGTGACCATTGACGAGCTTCAGCTCATCATTGGCGACCTCCGTCGGCGAGGGATTGGCGTGTTGATTACCGACCACAACGTGGCGGCAACGCTCGGTATCACTGACATGAACCACATCCTTATCGACGGGCAAATCACCGCGCGAGGAAACGCCGAGCAGATCAAATCCGACGAACATGTTCGGAAGCACTACTTGGGTGGGATGTTTGGAGAGCTCACGCCTTGAAACGCCTCGATCGCGTCATTCTAGGAGAAGTCATCGGCCCGTGGATATTCGGGGTCGTGATGTTTACCATTCTGGTGATGGCGGGGTCGGTGCTGTTTCAATACACGAACTACCTGACGCAAGGAGTGAGTCCGCTAGTGATTGGCGAGCTCGTGTTGCTCCAGATGCCCGCGATCATGGCGCTCACATTCCCCATGGCAATCCTCCTTGCCTGCCTACTCGGGTTCGGGCGGCTAAGCGGTGATAGCGAAGTCACCGCCATGCGTGCCTGCGGCACCAGCCTCAACCGAATCATGGTGCCGGTTGCGTTGTTTGGGGTCGTGGTCACCGTCCTCACGTTCGGTTTCAAGGAATTTGTGGTTCCGTTTGCCAGCCAGCGCGCCACTGCGTTGCTTGATCAGGTGAAGAACCAGATTGAGGGCCGCTCCAGCCAGGCGCTGGCCTACCCGCTCGTTGACAAGAAAGACAAATCGCTCGACGGTATGTTGGTGGCGCAGGGGTTCGACCTTGGTTCCCGACTTCTGGAAAAAGTGACGATTCTGCAGTACGAGGGGAAGGGCGATCGCCGAGTCACGAGCCTGCTCGAAGCCGATCGATTGCAGTTCGAGAGCGCCGAGGAATGGAAGATTGTCGGTGAGGCAAAAGTGACTGAACTGGCAACCGGCATGGTCGCCACGATTGATGGCGGCGCATGGCCTGCCAACATCAACCGGCTCGACGACGTGCGCCCCGAGGACCTTAATGTCGCGACAACCAAGAACTTTGATGACCGCACCGCCGCCCAATTGGGACGCATGATCGAAGTCGCAAGCGTCAACCCGAGTGTGAAGCCCAGTCAGCTTCGTAACATGCAATACATCTACTGGAACAAGTTCGCGCTTCCGCTTGCCGCGCTGATTTATGCGCTGGTCGGCGCACCGCTGGGCATTCGCAACCACCGCACCGGCGCCGCGGCTGGTTTTTGGGTCGCCATCCTCATCATCTTCTCGTATTTCTTGCTCAGCAACGTGCTCGGCATCATGGCCAACGGTGGCTCCATCCCGCCGATGGTCGCGTCGTTCTTGCCAGTCGCGCTGGGACTTGCGGCTGCCGCCTATGCCATTAAGGTGAAGAACAGCTAATGGAATCCGCCGGCATTATCCTCATTGTCTCCATGTGCGTGGTCGGCGCGATCATCGCCTATGCCGCCGACGTGGCCGGGCGCGTGATGGGCAAGAAGCGGCTGAGCCTGCTCGGCATGCGGCCCAAACACACAGCGGCCATGCTGGCGACCATTGCCGGCGCGCTCATCCCACTGGTGACCATCGGCGTGCTGTGGAGCAGCATGCGCGAGGTCCGCGTGATGTTGAGCGAAGGCAACCGCGCAGCTCAGGAGCGCGATCAACGCGTCGCCGAACTCAAAGAAGCCACTGGAAGGCTGAATTCCACACGCCAGACCGTCGCCAAACTGGAATCGCGTTCTCAAGAACTGAGTACGACAGTTAACGAACTCGGGGCGCGCAACAAGGCTCTCCAAACTGAAAAAGAGCGCACTGTTTCCGCACTTACTCAGAGCCGGAAGGCCGCCGATGTGTTGGAACGCGCGTCGGCCGCGCTCAAGCGCGAAAGCACCGGACTGAAATCCGAGGTCAATAAGAGCCGCAAGGAGGTCGCCCAACTCCGCGACACTCGGCAAGAACTCGAGGCCCGTATCGCGCAGGTGCAGGAGCGGCAGCGCGAAGTCAACCAGTATCAGATTCAGCAAGACCTGGAACTACAGCGACTAGAGCGACAGCGCAAAGATCTCGACAAGCAGCTTGCCGATCTCGTTCGCAGCAACG
>JALHPH010000162.1 GCA_022842565.1 Fimbriimonadaceae bacterium | reverse complement strand
CGACTCAGCCCGACCGACCGCGAGAAGCTACGACGCTATGTGGATGCCGGCGGAATGCTCTGGGTGGATATTCAGCCTGGCTTTGCGAGTGGCAACCTGGACGTACTGAACCCGCTCCCGATCCCATTTTCTTACACGAACGCAAGCGGAACCCTCTTCGCCGCGTTCGATCATCCGCTGCTCTCGAGCCCTAATCGTATTGGCGTCAATGAACTCACGGGGATTCACTCCGGTCGGTCTGGATCGATTGCGCCGGTCGCGGATCAGGGCGAACTCCAAAGCTGGATTGGAATCGACTCCATCAAGTGGTCGCCGGTCCTGGGTGAGGACAACGATTCGATTTCCATCGGCATGTCGCGCATCGGCGATGGCTCGATCATGATCACGACGCGGGGAACCTCCGATTGGCTGAATGCTGGCATCAACGGCGTGCAGTTCAACGACAATGAGACGTTCACCTCGCTCCCAGTTTACAATGGCGCCCAGTTCAGCACGGTCGCTAAGCTCCTGGTGAACGCACTGAGCCTGCGAAGCTCGTATTCCACCGAAGCCGGTGGCGTGCGTCACTCGGGCTCCATCAGCCGCGAGATCAGCGCGCCACTTTTCCGATCCTTCACGGCCAACACCGTGCCGGGCGGCAATTCAGGAGCGGTCTATAAGGGCCACGTTGTTCTGACCGAAGGCAACCGCGTGATTGTTATTGACGCCGAGCCGAATTTCGACCGCGATCTTGACGGCAACCCGGACGACGGCCTTGTCGATCCTCTTGGCTCGGCCGTAGACATCCTTTGGGCCAGCGAGCCGCTGTCGGGCGATCTTTCGTCAGCCACTTGCGCAGAGTTGATCCGAAACAACGTGAACGACCCCGTGCGCGATAAGGTCCTCGTGACCTCGCAATTGGGCGGCGTGTTCCAATTCGACCTCGATCCGTCCGGTTTCGCGCTGGACCAAGTACCTGCCGAACGCACCTACACGCCCCCCAGCACGCCCGACGGAAACAACATCGCCGTCGCCCCGGTCGTGCATGAAGGGATGGTCTACGTCTCGGACACTTTCAATAACCGAGCCCGGGTCTGGGCTATCGACTTTGCCGCTCAGGCGATCATGGCGTCGAACTCCAACTGGGTTCTTTCGCGGCTGAATACGGCTGGGCCCGTTGCAGCGCCGCCCGCGATCGGCTACGTTCCTATCCGCGATAGCTCCGGCGGTACCGACAAGGTCATGTACCTGCCGTTTAATGCCGAGGGCGCGAAGCGCTCGGGGATCGCGAGCATCTGGATTGGTACACGCGGCGAAGCCCCAGCGCGGGTTTCTGTGAGCGGTAACGTGCTCACGGTCACGACCCGCGCAGGAATCAACAACAATCTGCCGATCTATCTCGATCCGGGCAACCCGCACCTGGGTCTCAAAATCTCGCTCATTGATCCCAATGGCAATCCGTATCCCGCCGGGACCGTGGATAGCTGGGTTTCGAGCGTGGGCGCCGGTCCTTCGAACGGGACTCTGAACTTCGTCCTGACCGCTGCGGGGGCCGCCCAAGACTGGACCGAAAGTGGCAACGTGGCCATGCGGCTCGACTACACCATCGATTGGGGCTTTGGCACCCTGGGTGCCAACAATGCAGATGTGTTTGTGCGCGGCTTCGTCGAATTCCCCGATGACGCCATCAACGGCACCGCCATCCAAGGCGGCGTGGCAATGGCCCAAAACGGAAACCTCTTCGTGGTCACCGCGCCGCCGAACATCGACGCCAACGGCGGAAGCCTGTGGGCGCTTCAAGAGTATGGCCGGGGTGCCTTCCGAGTGCTTTATCGCTGGGAGTGCTACGACCAGTTCCAGTTCCCAGTCGGGAGCGCGACGAACACAATTACTTACGACCCCGCATTGATCGACTACGATGGACTACTGGACCTCCGGTTTGGAACCGGCTCGGCGACGCTGGGCCAGGTCTTCCTGGACCGCCGAATGTCGGACCTTCGCATCATGGGCGGGGCGACCGTCAAGGGAGATTCGGTTTACATTCCGGTTGCCGGCCGAAAGGTCATCGGCTTCCCGCTGGGCAATATCCCTCGCTTTGTGAGCGCCGTGGTGGCACTCGATGCGGACCCCGATCCGCTTGAAGTTCAGATCGATGGCCTTTCGACGACCGCGTTCTCGGTCACTCAGCCCGACCTGACGCGAAGCGCCAACAAAGCCAATCCGAACGCATTCATCAACCTTCAGCAGGGCAATTTCACCATAGAGCGCAACGGTACCGTGACTACGCTTCGCTTGCAGTCGAGCGCGCCGAACACTAATGGTCAGCTCAGCAACACGCTCGCCGTGAACCTGCCGTTCGTCATTCGCGTTGGAAACGCCGCCGATGTGGTGGTCGAGCCCGAACTGTCTGCAGGCGGAATCATCACGAAGCCCAACCAGACCACACCTTACGTCCCGGGTAATGCCCGCGGACGCTGGAACCCAGAGCGGTGGGTGATGATGCTGAATGGCACGAACCTGACTTCTCGCATGTTCAAGTCCGGCGACATTCTTTACGCTGGCGGCGGCAGCTACCTGCCCCAGCTCTTGAACCTGTCAGGCGGCGGGCCGCCTAACTTCACCCGGCAAGACGGGTTGATCTACGCCATCAATACGCGCATCGGTTCGAATGACCTGCGAACGCCCAACATCGTGCGTAACCACATGAGCAATCAGGCTGTGGCGCGAACCTGGCAGCGATACGTCTCGACGCTGGACCAGGGCTTGAACACGATTATTCCTAGCCCGTATGTGCTGATGCCCAATCCGTTTGGCATCCGCAGCATCGACGATTTGCGTGTCCGTGTCCGTCAGGCCACGCTCGAAACCGAGCGCGTGAATGGACTCTTCGGTGGCGAAGGCAAACTGGTTGTGTGGGGCGATGGCGGCGCCGGTAACCGTACTTTCGTCTTCTCGCGAGGCGATTTCGCCGTGGCCGACGAGGGCCGCGTGATCCGTGTGGATTCCGTCGGCAACCCCACTTGGAGCTCCGATTCGACCTTTGCAGCCGGCCCTTCGGTCCCGGTTGGTGTGTCGGCAAACGTTGTCGACATCGCTAAGCCGACCCGCACCTATGCGGTCGGCGAAACCGGCCAACTCGTGGTGGACCCAGGCAACAACCGCATCGTCGAGATCGACATCGCGGGGCGCGAAGTGCGCAGCCTGAACCGAATCAAGCTGGACCCCAACTTCATTCCCGCCGATGCGGCGGCCAATATGCCGCTTGGGCTCAGCAACCCCTCGGACGTTTACCGATACACCTCCTTCGTGACCGCGGCCAATAACCCGTTCACGAACGCGCGACCTGACGAGTACTGGGTTCGCTACCTTATCGCTGACACCGGCAACGGCCGCGTGATTGAGCTCGTGGATCGGTACGAGTACAACCGTAATCGCCGTTCGATTGGCTCGCCGGTGGTCTATGTGGACCCGGCTAGCACGAGGCCCGGCGGCCAAGAGCGCGCGCTCGGCATGCTGAACTGGCATATTCAAGCCAGCGTGGCCAAGCGTCGCTACGCTTTCAACTCGATCGGGCAAGCTGTCTATACCGATACCGGCGGATCGGCTCGGCCGCTGTTCGCATTCGGCTTCGGTAACCGCGAACCCGCGCGGGCGACCTTCGGTCTGGACGGACCGCAAGGACCCGTTGAGGAGAACGCCGGTGGTTCGGGTGGAGTGGTCCTGTACGATCCAGTCCGCGGAGCCACGCGTGTCATTGAGCGCTTCTCGATGCCTGCAATTCCGGCGAATATCTTCTGGGACGATACGACCGGCACATTCAATTCGGCGCTGCGTCCCGCAGAAGGTGACCGAGCGATCAAGGGCCTCAAGTCGGTTGCCATGTCGTTCGTGGACCTCGGTTCTGGACCCACGCTCGCGGTGATGATCACCGACAACACAGGCGTCTATGAGCTTACGGACCTCGACGGTGATGGCTTCTTTGCCGCTACCTGGTTCCTGCCCAGCGAGGCCTATCGGGTGATGCGCCGGGCTGTCATTAGCGGCAACCTGACCCCCACCGCCAAGAACCCCTCCGCCTTTGTTCCGTCTTACGCCAAGCGATTGGCTTCGGGCGAGGTTGTGGTCGTGAACAGCTATGTGGGCCGACATCGGTTCCAACTCCCGGTGGTGGGTGCCTTTGGCATCAGCCCTGGCGATGCCTTCGGCGGGGAAGTGATCTTGCTGAACGGAAGCTACAACGCCGACCCCAATACCGCAGGTTTCGACCTCGGTAAACCCAACCTTGGTTTCAACAGCTTCTCGGTGAACTTCGAACTTCCGCCAATTCAGGGAATTCGAGGACTTGTTTCACCGACCTTTGCAGAAATTCGATAAGTCAAAGAGTGTTATGAGAGTGAAGAGTGCATTGCGATGGGCCCTGAGTATTGGGGCCGTATGGATGGCGTTGGCCAGCACCGCGCAGCAGTTTCCGATGTTTCAAGGAAACCCGCAGCGTACGGGAGGCCATGACGCCGATGCGCGCTTGAACAATCCCAACCGCGGATTCCTCCGCTGGTGGGACCCCCTCTTCGCCATCGGAGAATCGATCGACAACTGGGAGTCAGGTAACACCTCTCAGGTGGGAGCCTGGACCCAGCCGAATGACGTCATCGAGGCTTTCGGCTTCCTGGATAAGAACCCGAACGCGATCCCTCGGAATCCTTCGTACCTTTACGCTCCATTGACTCCACAGCGTATCAATGGCAACCCCTGGGAGGCTGAGACCCCTGCGAATGTGCGCAGTTTCACTTGGCGTTTCGACACCGTCAACCCGGGTGAGC
>JALHPH010000161.1 GCA_022842565.1 Fimbriimonadaceae bacterium | reverse complement strand
GTAGCCTGGAGGAGCTCCTACCAATCGCGAGATGGCAAAGCGCTCCATGTATTCGCTCATATCGATGCGAACAATGTTGCTCTCCTTCTCATAAAGGTAGGCGGCTAGGGTCTTGGCGAGCTCGGTCTTTCCCACGCCAGTGGGGCCCAGGAAGATGAAGCTGCCCATGGGGCGCTTCGGATCCTTAAGTCCGCTTCGGCCGCGTCGAATGGCGCGGCTGATGGCGCTCACCGCGCTGTGCTGGCCGATGATTCGGTCGTGAAGGTCGTCTTCCATTCGCAGGAGCTTTTTGGATTCAGCTTCCACGAGTTTGGTGACGGGGATTCCGGTCCAGCTTTGCACAATGCTGGCGATTTCACTTTCGTTCACCACCGCATCGGGCTTTTCTTGCTCTTGCCAGACGCCTTCGCGGTCCATGATGCTGGATTCCAGCTCTTCAGCTTCGGTGTCAAGCTTTTCGCACTCCTCGTTGGCACCTCGTCGGCGCAGCCGATCAATTTCGGTTTGCAGCTTGCTGAGGCGGACGCGGTCTTGTCGGATATCGAGTGGCGGCAGGCTTTGGTGCAGGCGCACTTTGCTGGCAGCTTCGTCGATCAGGTCAATGGCCTTGTCGGGGAGGGTTCGATCGCTGATGTAGCGCATGCTGAGTTGCACCGATGCCACGAGGGCGTCGTCGGTGATCTCAACATTGTGGTGCGCCTCATAGCGCTCACGAAGTCCCTTCAGGATATCGATGGCCTCGGCCTCGCTAGGCTCCTTTACCTTCACGGCTTGGAAGCGGCGCTCAAGAGCCGCGTCACGCTCAATGTACTTTCGGAATTCGTCTTGGGTGGTCGCGCCGATGCACTGCAGTTCACCACGGGCTAGGGCTGGCTTCATGATGTTGCTGGCGTCGATGGCACCCTCGGCAGCGCCGGCACCCACAAGGGTGTGGAGCTCGTCGATGAACAGGATGATGCCGCCTTCGCTCTTGCGGACTTCTTCCATCACCTTCTTCATGCGCTCTTCGAATTCACCACGATACTTGGTACCGGCCACAAGGCCAGCCAAGTCCAGCGAGACGATGCGCTTGTCGCGAAGGAGGTCGGGAATGTCGCCGCTGATGATGCGGAGGGCAAGGCCCTCGGCAATGGCAGTCTTTCCAACGCCGGGGTCGCCGATCAGGACAGGGTTATTCTTGGTGCGGCGCGTCAGGATTTGCATCACGCGCTCAATTTCGTTCGCGCGGCCGACCACGGGGTCCAGCTTGCCTTCTCGGGCGAGTTCCGTCAGGTCGCGACCAAACTCGTCGAGAGTTTGGGTCTTTTGTTGGCTGCCGCTATTGCTGCTGCCAGACGAGCTTCGCGAAGAGCTCGAAGAGCTACCGCGTTGCTGCCCCTCATTCTCTTGGAGGGAGGCAACTTCACGTCGGGCGCGCTCAAGTTCGACGCCCAGCTTGGCCAGCACACGGCCCGCCAGTCCATCACCCTCACGGATGAGGCCCAGCAGCAGGTGCTCGGTGCCAATGTAGTTATTGTTCAGGTTACGCGCTTCGTCGTACGCCAAGTCGATCACGCGCTTGGCACGTGGCGTCAGCGTCATGTCTTGCGAAGGACGAGCGTCGCCTCGAGGCAGCTGCTTTTCAACTTCGGCCCGGATGCGGCTTAGGCTGACACCCAGACGCTCGAGAACGCGCGCCGCGACACTATCAGACTCGCGGACGAGACCGAGCAGCAAGTGCTCAGTGCTCACATAGCCCTCACCAAATTTTTGCGCTTCATCTTGTGCGAAGAAAACGACTTTGCGGGCTCTTTCTGTAAAACGTTGCCACATATCTGTTGTTTGTCAGCCTCCTGCTGATTGAGGCAGGCCTCCTACCTGCTCAGACTGTAAAAAGATCATTCCGTGTTCTACGAAATCCAAATGCCCCTTGATGCGGGGGCCAGAAGTCCTAGGACCCAGTCCCTTTCCCAGACCGACGAATTGTAGTCTACCTTCGGATTTTTAACCCGTTACTGCTTCTTTTCGGTTCCTTCATGTATTTTCGTCAGCCGGTAATTTGGCTGGCGACCGGCCCGCAAAGAAATCGCCCCTTTGACGCTGGGCCAAAGGGGCGATTGGGTTCAAAGAAGCCGTTTACTTGGCAGCTTTGTGGATGGCTGCCTCAAGCTTGGCGGCACCAGCTGCGTTCGGCACGAGGTTCACGAAGTTGGCGACGACCTTTCGATTCTTGTAGACCAGCACGGTGTTCTTCACCTTGGTGCTGATGTTGACCTTCCATGCTTCGACGGCGGGGTCGCCACTGCTGATATGCGCAAGGCCGACGTTCGGACTCCAAGCCTTTGTCCAAGAATCCATCTTGGTGACACAGCCTTCGCAGTTGGTGAGGTTGACCACAAACGCCTTCAGCTCTTGCTTTTGGTGCTCGGCGACTTCTTTGCCCAGCATCTTTTGGAAAGCGACAATATTGGCTTCGTCTTCGTGGTTGACCCAGACCATGACCTGCGGACGATCGCCATAGGTGCAAGGCGGGCAAGCGTCGGTTCCCTTATTGGGGCCAGCAATATGCGTGGGGTGGAATGGGGAGACGGTTTCACCGACCTTGAGGCCGGAAGTCGGTGCTGCGGCCAGCACCGGGAGTGCGACGAGGGCAGAGAAAAGAGCGGTAGTCATCAGTTTCATGTTATGTATCCTGCTTGAGTCCAGTTAATGCTCGGACGCTCAATGAGTAGAGAATACTTCATTGGGCTTCTTGGTTCCAAGTCGATGAGCGATTAGGAAGCGCCGGAGGCGGGTTCTTTACCTGCCGTTTTCTGTTTCGGCTTGTCCGATTTCTCCTCGGCCAGGGTGCCCTGAACAATAATGGCGTGCGGGATCGGGCGGCTTTGAACCTTTCGCGTGCGGTGGCCGCTTGCCTGCACTTCATCATTGAATACGAGCGAGGTGGAGTAGCCGCTATCAAGCAACACCGCATGATGGCAACCCAGAAGGACAGCGGCTTCGGCGAGCCTTGCCGAGTCGATGCTGTTGCGTGAGGAGCCTAGAACGATAGTGCCGTCCCGGCGAACGCCCATGAACGACCGCGGCCTGATGTCCATGGCATCGGTGGCACCGTGGAGGAGAATCTGTACGGCGCCGAACTGCTTGCCCTCGCGAACCAGCCATGCGCCGGCCAAGAAAACGTTGTTGAGCTTCGGCATGAACTGCCGCAGGCGGTATTCCTCGTTCATGGTTGCGTGCACGTAAGGCACGAAAGCGATTCTCTCGCCGTCCCACATCACCAACGGCCGGTTCTTTAGCTTCTCGACATTAGGCAGCGGATACGAGCCCTGGAAGATGCCCTGGTTAGAAGCGATGCACGGGCCAAGCATTTGGCTCTTGTCGCTGTCGATGTTGGCGTCGGCGAAGAAGCCACCATTGATGCCTGCCACGCCTTGGTGCTCCGTCACGAGCTCGCTGACCTGCTTGCGCCCGTTGATGAGCACCGTTTGGGGCTGGCCGCCCACGATCGCGACAACTTTGCGCTTGCCGGTTGCTTCGACCCGCTCAAGTTGGACTGGAGCGTCCGTGCGCATGGGTGCCTCGGCATAACCCCAATCACCCTTGATCTCGTCGGTCAGCGCCTTCCAGCCATCGTCAAACTTATTGAACGGGTAGCGCAGGATTTCCATAATGCCCGGCGAGTGCTCGGCGAGCCCGCTCTCCATGGCGAAAGCCATGCGATAACCGACGGTCTCGGCGACTTCCATAGTGAAGGGGTCGAAATTCCCGCCGGGCCAGCTGAGGTAGGGCGTATCGACTCCAAGATTTTCCTGAATCAACTTTTTTGAAGAGCGCAGCTCCTCATAAATTTTGTCCTGCGAGAGAGTGCTGATATCCTGAGGGTGCGAGGCCGTGTGAGAGGCGACGGTGGCGTTGTAGTCCTTGACCAGCGTGCGCAGCGTATCCCAGGTCATTTTGGGGCGGCCTACTGTGGTGTTGCCCACGAAATCGGTGTGGACAAAGACGGTGAAAGGGAAGCCGTACTCCTTCATGATCGGCGCGCAGTTGTCCATCACGCCTTGGTAATTATCGTCAAAGGTCAGCACGACGGACT
Source organism: Fimbriimonadaceae bacterium (assembly GCA_022842565.1). Lineage (GTDB taxonomy): Bacteria > Armatimonadota > Fimbriimonadia > Fimbriimonadales > Fimbriimonadaceae > JAFLBD01. The sequence continues at coordinate 778 of JALHPH010000161.1, read as the reverse complement.
TTTCGGGCACCGGCTCGCCGTCCACCAGGTGCCGGTAGAGCTGATCCATCGAGATGACCGTGGCTCCTTCGCGGACCAGGAAGTCCATCTGCTCCCTGAACTCGTCGGCGCTCACGTCATAGAAGAGAGTGTCCGGTTTGCGAACCGGCACTGCATCGTGATACATAAGCACGAGAACCCGACCGGTTTGGGCCTGGAAGCTGATTTCGCGGAAAGGGATTTCGGACCCAGGGGCCACTGAGCGAGGCGCCAACGGATCGGACTGCTCCGTGCTCCTGCTCGTCGGCAAGGTCATCTTCTGGCCGGATTCGAACGGGCTACAGCCCGCTACCCAAATGAGCAAGCTGCCTAGTAAAAATGTCAGCGTGCGAAGGCGCGGCATGGGTTTATCTTCGGCGGAAGCTGCCATCCGCTTGACGGACTAACGTCACTCGGTCGAACAACGTTCCGTCAACTTTGAAAGACTTATACTCAACGACGCCGCGATCCACGCGAACGGTTTGAAAAGTGCGCGTTTTCTCGGCGAATTTCTCGCTCGTGGCTTTGGCGTCGTCGCTTAATTTATACATTTTTGCGCCTGTAACCGACACGATGTAGGCGAGGTCGCCGCCGCTCGGAGTTTTGACCATTCGCCGACCATAGGTGTGGTCGTGGCCCTGCAGCACCATGGCGACGTTATGCTTTCGGAAGAGCGGATCCCAGGTCTCGCGGACCTTGGGGTTATCGCGGCCCTGCGCCTGGCTGTAGACCGGGTGGTGGAACGTTACAAAGGTGGCGC
>JALHPH010000160.1 GCA_022842565.1 Fimbriimonadaceae bacterium | reverse complement strand
GGATGCAAGATCGCATCGGCCCCGATCGCGTCGGCAACATCCCGCTTCCCGGCGGAAGAAAGATCAAGCTCTTTGGTCTGCTTCAGCCCATCGCCGACGGCGTCAAGCTGTTCTTCAAGGAAGACATCACCCCCAGCGACGTCGACCGCCTCCTCTACTTTTTTGCCCCCGCCCTCGCGCTTTTCCCGGCATTTATGCTGGGCGGAACGCTGCCCTGGGGACCGACCACCGGACTCTACGGCTACCTGACCCCGGTCTGGGACCCCGAAATTGGCCTGCTCTATGTGCTCGCCATTTCTTCGCTGGGCGTGTATGGCGTAGTGCTGGCGGGTTACGCTAGTAACAATAAGTACTCGCTGCTAGGCGGCCTGCGGGCCTCGGCGCAGCTCATCAGCTACGAACTCGCCATGAGCGTGGCGCTCGGCTGTATTGTGGTCATGGTCGGCTCGCTGAAAATGAGCGAGATGGTGAATCAGCAAATGGGTCCGCTGTGGGGCTATGGCGACGCGCCGGTCCTTAAATACATCCAGAACTGGAACATGTTCACGCCGTTCGGCTTTGTCGCCGCCGTCATCTTCTTGATCTGTATGATCGCGGAAACTAACCGCGCACCCTTTGACCTTCCCGAAGCCGAGAACGAGATCATCGCGGGTTATCACACCGAGTACAGCTCGATGAAGTTCGCCGTGTTCTTCATGGGCGAATACGCGGCCATGATCATCTTCGGCGGGCTTTTTGCGGCTATCTTCGCAGGCGGCTTCAATCCGCTTCCGTTCCGCTGGGACGTGCTCGCGGCCGATTTCCCTGCTGCTGCACCGATCTTTAACGGCATAGGTGCGGCGACCTATTGGTTGGCACCTCTCATCTTCATCGGCAAGATGGCGGCGATGTTGAGCGTGTACATCTGGCTGCGCGCAACGCTTCCGCGACTGCGCTACGACCAACTGATGACGCTCGGCTGGAAAGTCCTGCTGCCGGCCGCCGTCGGCAATCTCATCGCGGCAACGGTCTGGATCTATCTGCGAGCGCTCTATCCAGCGTGGGGTGGATTGTTTGCAGTCGTGCTCGCGGTCGTGGTCGGCGCAACGCTCATTTGGATCATTTCGAAGTCCATCAAGCTCGAGCGCACCAGCCTCGAAAAGCGGAAAGTCTCGATGGGCGATGGCGCGGGCGGCGGGGCTGCCACGCCAACGGAACCCAGCGTCGAATTGGTATAAATATCAGCGAGCACCTAGCCTGGTGGGCGCTCGCGGAATTGAATTGCGAAGCGCCAGGATGAGGAGTGGATCGAGATATTGGATTTTCAGCAGTTGCTACCGAAAACGCCGAATGAGTGGGCTCATTGGGGAATCGTCGGCTCTTTGGGCGGGCTCGCCCTGGCCAGCGCCCTTGGCGTTGTGATCAGCAACAGCCCCGTCCGATCAGCCCTCTGCTTGGTGCTGAACTTCTTCACTCTCGCATTCCTTTATTTCAGTCTGGGCGCAGAAATGCTCGGAATCACTCAGATCGTGGTCTATACCGGCGCGATCATGGTGCTGTTTCTCTTCGTCGTGATGCTGCTCAACCTTAGCTCCGACAACCTGCTGGAAAACGTAAAAGACCTACGATTGCCGCTCGGTGCTTTCGTAGGGGTCGCGATGTTTGCCGCGCTAGCGAGCCAGATCGTGGTGCCGCTTCTCTCGGTTCAGCAGCCCATGGCTCCCGACCGCAGTGCGGATAACCCCATCGGCTGGGGTGCGCCTCAAGCCATGGGGCGCGCGCTCTTCACCGGATATGTTTGGCCTTTTGAGGTCGTTTCGCTGCTATTGATGGTCGGCATCGTCGGTGCCATCCTGCTGGCCCGACGGAGGATTCCCAACGCATGAGCAGTGTTCCACTCGGTTTCTATTTGGCCGTTGCCCTTTTCATGTTCTGCATCGGCGCGACGGGCGTCGTCATCCGGCGCAACCCCGTGGTGGTGTTCATGTGCATCGAGCTGATGCTGAACGCCGCGAACCTTACTTTTTTGGCATTTGCCCGCTATTCGCCCTCGCCGCTCATCGATCCAGCCCGCGCGCAGGACACCTGGATGGCGGGGCAGATGATGGTGATTTTTGTGATGGCAGTGGCCGCGGCGGAGGTAGCGGTCGGGCTCGGCATCATCATGGCGATCTATCGCTTACGCGAGAAGGTTGACCTCGATGAAATGAGCACCTTGCGGGGCTAGTCCCGCATCCCAATACTCGTATGGATGCTTTCGGAATGATGTGGTGGGTCATCGGACTCCCGGTGATCGGGTGGCTGGTGCAGTGCCTGGCTGGCAAGCGCGTGATCGATGCCCTCGGCCCCGCGCAGGGCCGGCGGGTGATGGGTGCCCTTGCCGTCCTCCCAATCGCCATCGGGTTCGTGATCGCCGTGATGGCGACGCAAGCCATGGCCGCCCGCCCCGAGGACCAACGCTTCGTGGTTCTCTCGCTTTTCGATTGGATCAAGCTTCATTCCATCCACATCCCGTTCGAAATCAGGGTCGATCCGCTTTCGTTGACGATGGTGCTGGTGGTCACCGGCATCGGCGCACTCATTCACCTCTACGCTACGGGCTACATGGCCGATGAGCCGGACTACCCGCGCTTCTTCGCCTACCTCAACCTCTTTGTGGCGATGATGTTGTTGCTGGTGCTGGGCAATAACCTCGCCATGCTCTTCATCGGTTGGGAGGGCGTGGGCCTGTGTTCATATCTTCTCATCGGTTTTTGGTACAAGGACCTGGCCAACAGCCGTGCCGCCAACAAGGCCTTTATCGTCAACCGCATCGGTGACGTAGGGTTGGTGCTCGGCATGTTCCTCATCATGGTTGTGGCGATGCAAAACCGCGACCTTCTGGGCAACGACCCGCGATGGCTGAGCTACGACGTGCTGTTGCCGAACATGGCGAAGATGTTTGAGGGCGCGCCCATGATGGCGACCGCCGCCGGAATCCTCCTTTTCATCGGCGCGATGGGCAAATCGGCGCAGTTTCCTCTGTACATCTGGTTGCCGGACGCGATGGCCGGTCCCACTCCCGTTTCGGCCCTCATCCACGCCGCGACGATGGTTACCTCCGGCGTCGTGCTGATCAATCGCATGTCGCCTCTCTACGACGTGGCCGGTTTCGCAAACACGGTCGTGGTCGTCGTCGGCCTTATCACGGCTATTTTCGCTGCCTTGATAGCTTTTGGCCAAACGGATATCAAGAAGGTCCTGGCCTACTCCACGGTCTCGCAGCTTGGATTCATGTTCGTGGCATGCGGAGTCGGCTTGTATTGGGTGGGCCTGTTCCACGTGGTGACGCACGCGTTCTTCAAGGCGTTGCTCTTCTTGGGCTCCGGCGCGGTCATCCATGCAATGGCCCACGACCAAGATCTCCGCAACTACGGTCAGCTGCGTAAATACATCCCGATCACCTTCGGCACCATGATGGCGGGTTACCTGGCGCTGGCTGGTTTCCCCTGGACCTCTGGCTGGTTCAGCAAGGAAGAGATCATCCACGTCGCGATCGGCAGCAACAACGCGATGATCGGCGGTGTCAATGTTGGGTTCTATGCCGGATGGGTGCTCTTCGGGGGCGCGCTACTCACGGCGGTCTACATGACGCGCATGATGTGGTTGACATTCTTCGGGCCGGAGCAACGCTGGCGAGCGATTGAGCCCGACCACGCTCATCACGACGACCACCATGAAGCGGAGCATGCACATGCTCACGCTCACGCGGACCATGGTCCGGACGAGAACGACTTCTTCTACACGGATGAGGAACTCCTAGCCCAGCATGAGGCTCATGACGATCACCATCACCACGCCCTCGACAAGAATCACCAGCCGAAAGAAGTGCCGATTAGCATGTGGCTGCCTCTCGTCGTGCTGGCCGTGTTCTCCATCGGCGCGGGTCTCTGGCTCGGTAAAGAATTGAAATACATGCCTGGCATCGGCAATGATCGCCTTGAGAACTGGTTAGCCAGCGGATACAGCTTCATGCACCACGGCGGGCACGGCCACGCCGAGCACCACGCAATTCCCTATGAAAAGGTGGTGCAGTACTTGGGATATTCCATCGGCATTCTCGGCATCGTCATCGGTGTGCTGTGGTACGCAAAAGGGCTCCCCAAATCGGAAGGCTGGGATATGTCCAAGTGGAATCCTTTCCGGCGCTCCGCGGGCGAGCAGTTTGGTTTTGACCGCGCGATGGTGGATGCCGGAGTCGAAGGCGGCGGCTCGATTGGCAACTTCCTGTGGAAGTTTGTGGATGCCAAGGCCATCGATGGATTCTTTAACGGTGTCGGCAAGAGTTTTTCCGGCATGGGCCAAGTGCTCAGGCAACTGGAAACCGGGTACGCCCGAACCTACGTTTTGACGATGCTGGTCGCTAGCTTTGCGCTCATGAGTTACCTCGTGTATGTACTTAACGTAGGCGGAGGCGCACGCTAATGGGCTTGCTCAGTCTGCTCATTTGGCTGCCAGTCGCCGGCGCGATCATCGTCGGGCTGATGCCAGACAAGGACACGCGCATGGTGAAGTTGGTCGCCAACATCGCTGCTGCGGTCTCGTTTGCGGTCTCGCTGGCTGTTCTGGCTGCATTCCAGGGCAGCTCGATGCACTTCCAACTGGTGGAAAAAGTGCCGCTGATTGCCCAATTCGGCATCAGCTACCACCTGGGCGTTGACGGCGTGAGCATCTGGCTGGTGATGCTATCCACGTTCCTCACTTGTGTCTCATTGATCTTCAGCGTGTACGTCAAGGAACGGGTCAAGGCGTATTTCGTCCTCATGCTGCTGCTGGAAGCAGCCATGCTTGGCGTTTTCCTCTCGCTGGACTTGATGCTGTTCTTCGTATTCTTCGAAG
>JALHPH010000159.1:2459-4884 GCA_022842565.1 Fimbriimonadaceae bacterium | reverse complement strand
CTGAGCGACCAAGGTTGGGAAGTTTATTTGACGAAGCAATCAATGAACCAAATGGTCAAGAACCGCGACCGGGCGGCGGTCGCTAACCGGGTGAAAGCGGACTTGATGGTTCGGTTGCATGCCGATTACGCGCCCGGGCAACGTGGCTGGGCGACCATCTATGCCGACCGGCCCGGCCGCGATGGCACCGTCACTGGACCCTCCGCCGCGGTGCTTAACATGGCCAAGCCGATGGCGCTTGCCTTCCACAGGGCCGCCACGGACTCCTTGAAAGGAACGCTACCCAGCCGGGGCGTCATGACTGACCGGCAGACCAAGGTTGGATCCGAGCGTGGAGCGCTCATCGGTTCGATCCATTCTAAGGTCCCGTCCATCCTCGTCGAGATGGTCGTGCTGAACAACGCTCAGGACGACCGGTTTGCGGCAACCAAGGCGGGCCAAGCCAAGTTGGCAGCGGCGGTGGTTGCAGGCACTCAAGCCGCGTTGCGGGCTAAGCCGATGCCGAAAGCAGCTCGCTAATCACCGGGGGGATGCTGACGACTTTGAAGTCGCGATTGACCACAACATGCCACGTGAAACCCTCCGTGATGACGCCGCCACGCGTGAGGTTGATCACTTCATAGCTCACCTTCATCGAGGCCCGTTTGACTTCCGAGACCCAGGCCCGGACTTCGATTTCCTCGTCGTATTTGGCCTCGCCACGGTATTTGCACCAGGCCTCCACCACGGGTAGCTTGAACCCAGCGGCCTCGATTTCACCATACGGTCTGCCAGCCTCGCGAAACATAGTGGCGCGGGCTTGTTCGAACCACACGAGGTAGTTCGCATAGTAAACATGCCCCATCATGTCGGTCTCGGCATAGCGCACCCGAATGCGCTCGTGAGTCAGCAGGGCCCGCATGGGCCAAGGGTATACCCGAACTCTTGCCGGGTAGCATCATTCAGAATGACCCAACGCCCCTACATCGAGTACTCCAATGTGGAGGTCGCTTTTAACCGTTTGGTGAGCGGACTCAAGGGCGTGAACCTTCGCATCAATCGAGGCGAGTTCGTGTATGTGGTCGGCCAAACCGGCTCGGGCAAATCGACACTTCTGAAGCTACTGAGTCACCAAGTCGTCGCGACCGGAGGGGCCGTGACTTTCGACGGCCAAAACCTCGGGGCCCTTTCCATTGGCGACATCCCGGCCCTGCGAAGGAGAATGGGAATCGTTCCGCAAGACTTCGGCCTTCTCCCCCGCAAAAGTGCCTGGGAAAACATCGCTTACGCCATGCGCGCGATCGGCAAGAGCCGCGGCGAAGTGCGCCGTTCGGTCGGCAAGATCCTTGAAAGCGTCAGCATCGGTCACCGCGCCGATGCCTTCCCCGAGCAGCTCTCGGGCGGCGAACAGCAGCGCCTTGCCATTGCTCGCGCACTCATCAATTCTCCCGAGCTGATCGTCGCCGACGAGCCCACCGGCAACCTGGACCCCGAAACCAGCATCGGCGTCATTCAGGTGCTCGCCGACCTCAACCAAAAGGGCGTCACGATCTTGGTGGCCACCCACGATGCCGCCATCGTCAGCATGTTCCCGGCGCGGGTGGTGCGGCTCGAAAATGGGCGCATCGTGGAGGATTCTGCTCCCAATGCTTGACCGACTTGAGTTCTTCATCGCCGAGGCGCTGACATCGTTGCGCCGCTCGCCGCTCATGACCTTCGCGGCCATCACCACCTCATGCGTGGCGCTTTTCCTCACGGGCGGCTCGGCTTTTGCGTTCAAAGGCATCAGCGAGTATGCCGGTACCCTGCCAAGCCGCTTCGAGATGCGCATCTTCCTGAAGGATGAGGCGAAGAAAGCTGAGGTGGATGCCAGCTTGGCCGCGATTAAAAAAATGGAAGGCGTGGCTTCGGCCGAATGGGTTTCAAAAGAGAAAGCCTGGGCCGATTTCCGCCGCAACAACCCCAATCTCTCGGTGGAGGGGCTCGAAAACCCGCTCCCCGAAGCCATCACCGTGACGCTGAGCGAGATCAACCGCGCCGAACCGATTGCAGTCGCCGTTCAGAAGCTTCCGCATGTGGCCCGCGAGGGTGTCCAGTACCTGAAGCGCGAACGCGACATGCTGGACCAAGCGCTCGGCCTGATGCGAGTTCTTGGATTCACCCTGGGACTAGTGATGCTCATCACGAGCGCCACGCTCATCTTCAATGCGATCCGCGTGACCATCGTCTCGCGCCGCCGCGAGTTCCGCATCATGAGCCTAGTGGGCGCTACCGCCAGTACCATCATCATTCCACTCATGATCGAAGGGGCCATCACGGGCATGCTCGGTGGCGTCTTGGCAGCGCTACTGGTGCAATGCACCCACTGGTACCTCGGCGAGCAGCTCCAGGCTTTTAGCGGCATCATCAAGCTCGGGCCGCTTTCCACTCAAACAGTCCTTTTGAC
>JALHPH010000159.1:0-2449 GCA_022842565.1 Fimbriimonadaceae bacterium | reverse complement strand
GCCTTCGGTCTGGTATGTTCATTGGTGGCAGTCAAAGACTACCGAGCGGAAGTATGAGGCGATTCCTTGCGATTTTTGCGGTTAGTGCCCTCGTGATGGGCTTCTTGGTCACGGACGCCCAGTCGCAATCGTCAAGCAAAAAGGCGCAGTCGCTTAAGTCAACGCTGAAGAACGTTCAAGGCAAGAAGGCGGCCATCCAAAAAGAAATCCGCCAGACGAGGCGGCAAACCAATTACGTTCTGGACGATATCGAGAAAGCAGACAATACGCTAGAAACGGTCAACAGCCGCATCCGTGCGACCCTCGCGCGAATGAAAGCACTGGAGCGGGAACGTAAGCAGATTGAACAAGATCTCATCCGCGCCCAGGGCCAGCGAGATGAGCAACAAGACCAAGTTCAATCGCGCATCCGCCGGATGTACATCCAACCGGAAAGCACCGCTCTCGGTGCCTTGCTCAGTAGCGAAAGCCTGGGCGACCTCGCCGCAAGACGGTCCGTTCTGGCGATGATCGCCGAGGACGACCTGCAAGCCTTCGCCGATTTCAAGAAACGTTGCGAGGAAGTCGAAGCCAAGAAACAACGCAAGTCCGAGATGATCAAGGAGCAGCGGCGGCTAGAGATCGCTCAGCGCCAAGATCAAGCTTCCATGATGGAGCACAAGCAACGCAAGAAAGGGCTGCTAAACGAGCTTCGTTCACGCCAAGATGACCTTGAAGACCGCTACGCCGAGCTGGACCGCGAGAGCGACGCCATCGCATCAAGGCTGCAAGCACTTCAGGCACAATCGATGGGCGGGCGCTTTAATGGCCGGTTCATCCGACCCGTCGGCGGGCGCATCAGTAGCGGATTTGGAATGAGACGCCACCCCGTGCTGGGTCGCTCGCGCATGCACAACGGTATCGACTTTGCAGCGCCCACCGGCACCCCCATCCGCGCGGCAGCCGCCGGCACAGTGGTTCAGGCCGTTTACATGCGCGGTTACGGTAACACCGTGGTGATTGACCACGGTGGCGGAGTCGCCACGCTGTACGGCCACTGCTCGCGGCTATATGTGCGGGCGGGGCAGAAAGTGTCGCAGGGCCAAAACATCGCAGCGGTCGGCTCTACCGGACTCTCCACCGGGCCCCACCTGCACTTTGAGATTCGCATCAACGGTCGCCCCGTGAACCCCATGGGCAAGCTGTAACTTTTCCCACACAGAAAAATTACTGGGTTTTTTCAGAGCTCGCCTCTTGCTTCAGGTCTGGCGGGCCGAAACCTCAAGTAATGCGTCAACTCTTGTTCAGGTTTTCCGTCTTGGGCGGATGGTCCGCGTGGCTCCTGCTGATGGGCCGTCAGCCCTCTTTGTGGGTTTGGCAACTCGTGGGTGGACTAACGGCATTGTATGCGTTCGCACACATGCTAGAGCGGCGAGATCTGCGAGGCACCGGCATCAACCTGCTTTTGGCAGGTGCCGACTCCGCCGCGATTCTAGCTATCTGCATGAGCCTCAAGGCGCTCCCACTGGCAGCCGGGGTCATCGGCCTCGTGCCGCTTGTATCCTTTTGGCGTGCTCGATTTGACGGATGGTCTTGGGCACCGCTTTGGGGTGCCCTGCCGATTGCCGCCGCCAACGTGGAGCGGGTGACCATCGACCCCCTGATGCTCACGCAAGCCGTCATCGCCGCGGGACTGTGCGCCACGAGCGGATGGATTCTGAACCGGAAAAACCGCACCGCAGAATCCGCGCCGGCCCAGGAAGTGCCGGAAATGCCCGTCGCATTTGCGCCTATACAGGCACTCGTGGAGCTGGATGCACCCGCACCGGCACCCGCCGCCGAGCCACTCTGGGAGCGACCCATCACCCCGATCCCAGACCTGGCCTCACGGCTTCTAGAAACGCCCCGAACACCCCAGGCGCTCGCTCAAGCGCTCCAAAAGCATGCGGACGCCGATGGCCTGGCTATCTATGTCCCCGGTCAAGGTCAACCGTCCTTTCACGTTTTCTCGACCGCCGGTGATGTTCCGTTCCGCATTCGGACCGAGGAGATCGCCGCACAGCCAGGCGTGAGCGAAGTGCGGCTTCGCGCGGAGGCCCTGGCCATGCTGCGAGACCCAGAGGATGCAAGCCCAATGGGCACCCTCGTGATTCGGCATAAGAGCCAGCCAAGCGCGATCCTTTGGTTCTCGGCGCGAAGCCCCGAGGCTCTGAAAATCGCCACCGACCGGCTCGAATCTCAGGCCACACTCATCGGCAAGTTCCTCGCCCAGATCCAGCAAGAAGAATCGCACCACACACGACTTCTAGAACTTGAAACCGCCTACCGAGTGGCGACCGTCGTGCAGGGCTCCGAAACGCCGCGTACTCTGCTCGCCCGCGCAGCCCGCGACCTCTTTGCCAACTTCCCGGTCGACCACGTTTCCGTCGGCCTCGTTCATGAGGATGAGATCATGATGCTCGCCCGTCAT
>JALHPH010000158.1 GCA_022842565.1 Fimbriimonadaceae bacterium | reverse complement strand
ACCGTGAAAAAGACTGTGCCCGACGCTCCACAGCCGAAAAGCACGCAGCCGACCGCCATCGTCCCAGCAAATCGTCCCTCATTTGCTTGATTCAATTCACCCTTCCCCTACTTTTACATTTATGCGATGACGGTTTGACCAGAAACAATCACATCCGCCACAGCGAAGGACCGCCTGAGATCGCGCAGGCAGACCTTAACGCGGTGCCCAACCGAACCCGCGCCGTCGATCAGCTCCACATAGTAGCCGCCGTCCGTCCAGCCGATGGACTTCTGAACATTGTCCAGTTCACTGCGGCGCACGTTGCACTCCAGAACCTGCGCTCGTCGGAATCCCATCAGCTGGCGATCGAACTCGTCGGTCGTCCCGCTGCGGATTTCATACTCCTCAAAGGTCATGTCGAAATTGGCACGCAGATAGATTCCGCGGTTCAGTTCGTGTTCAAGCTCTTCCACGCTCTCGCCGTCCGCGCCAATGATGGCCTCGACCACGGCAGGGTGGCACTCCACCAGGAAGGCGTTGCCCGACTCGTTCATCATGCGGCGCATGTCGCGCTCGATCCAGAGCGAAACCGTATCTCGCGAGGCGATCCGGCCCCGACCATCGCACGAGGGGCAGATGTCTGAAATCGACTCTGTGACGGATTCCCCGGTCCGCTTGCGGGTGATTTCCACCAATCCAAGCGAAGAAATTTTGCCGACGCGGGTTCGCGCTTGGTCCTTGCCCAGCTTTTTGGTGAAGTGGTTTAGCAGCTTTTTCTTGTCGTCTTCCGATTCCATGTCGATGAAGTCGATCACGATCATGCCGCCCATGTCGCGGAGCCGAAGCTGTCGGCATACTTCATCGGCGGCCTCCAGGTTGGTCCGCAAAATGGTGTCGCTCAGGGACGAAGAACCGACCTGCTTGCCGGTGTTCACGTCGACGGCGGTGAGCGCTTCCATTTCGTCGACCACCAGGTAGGCACCGGACTTCAGCCATACCTTGTGGTTGAGCAACCGATCGAGGTCCTTCTCGATGCCGTAGAAGTCGAAAATCGGTTCCTCGCCGTCGTACAGGAAGATCTTTTCTTTCAGGTTGGGCGCGACCATTCGGGCAACGAGGTGCGCCTTTTCAAACTCTTCGGGATCGTCAATCACCATCTTGTCGATCTCCTCGCTAAACATGTCGCGGATGGTGCGATAGAGCAGCGTCTGGTCTCGGTGCACGCTGACCGGGGCCCGCATGCGCTTCGCGTTCTCCAGAACCTGGTGCCACATCTGGACCAAGAACGCGACATCGGCGCGAAGTTCGGCTTCGGTGCGTCCTTCCGACTCAGTGCGTAGAATAATTCCGAAACCCTTCGGCGCGATTGCTTCGCCGATTTGGCGCAGGCGCTCTCGCTCACGGCGATCTTCAATCTTGCGGCTGATACCGATGCTGGTGCCCTCGGGCATCACCACCAGATACCGGCCCGGAAGAGCGATGCGAGTGGTCACGCGCGCACCCTTGGTGCCTCGGGGGCCTTTGGTCACCTGGACCATCAGCTCTTGGCCTGGCTTGATGAGCTCCTTGATTTGGCGACGTCGAAGCTCGTTGCGCTTCATGTTGGCTGGGCTGTTATCATCGCCCAACTCGGGGACGATATCGCCGACATAAAGGAACGCATTGCGCTCCAATCCAATATCGACAAAGGCCGCATCCATTCCTTGCAGCACGTTTTGAACAATGCCCTTAAAAATCGATCCAACCACCCGCTCTTCCCGCTCCACGCGGTATTCCATAAGCTGGCGGTCTTCTAAGACGGAGATTCGGGTCTCGCGGAGCGAGCAGTTGACGATGATTTCGACTTTCGAACGAGAAGTGTCCGCAGATGGAACGCGCTTCTGAAAGCCTTTTTTAATTGGTTTGGCCACGAAAAATTGCCTCTAAAAATAGGTGGGTTGATCGGAGCGAACCCCGTCAACGCGTCTGGCGAGTTTACCGCGAATTGTTCGGAGCAAGAACGATATACTGCGGCGGTGCCTCTGTACGAGTTCTTCTGCGGAGCTTGCCATCGCAAATCGACGTTGCTGGTCGGACTTCAAGACGAGTTATCAGCGCTCGAATGCCCGCATTGCGGTGCCCGTGATTTGAAGAAGCAAGTCAGTCGTTTTCGGATGGGGCGCGGCGAGGATGCGCGGCTTGAGGAAGCCGCCGACGCGCTCGAAAGAATGGACGACGTGAGCGACCCAACCGGGGTCATGCGGCAAGTACGGGAACTCGGCAAAGCGCTGGACGAAGACGTGAGTGAAGACCTAGAAGACCTCTTTGAGAGCGACTTAAGTGCCGATTTAGAGGAAGGGAACGCCTCCAATGGCGAGAGCGATTCATGAACACAGCGATGAACGGTTGGAAATTAGCGGCGATACTCGTTTTGGCACTGAGCCTCCTGGGCTGCCGCAGACCTTCGCCACTCCCAACCGCCGTCCGCGAAAAAGAACTCGATATTCCCAAAATCGAAGGACCCGCGAGCGAGCAAGCCCGGCGCGTTCTGGTTGTTTGCAATACAGATAGCGAGGAGAGCTTGGCGATAGCGGAGTACTACGCCACCAAGCGCGGGATCCCAGAATCGCAAATCCTTCAGGTCCGTGTCACCTTGGCCGAAACCACTACCGAATCGAGCTTCCGCTGGGATCTTCAAAAACCGATCCAAGACAAGCTACAAGCCCTGAAGGGGATTGACTTTATTGTCCTCACCAAGGGGATTCCCATCCGAGTTCACGACAGCATGGGGCATTCGGTGGACTCGCTCCTTGCCGGAATGGAGTTGGAGTTTGAGCCGGTGAAAGTTTCGACCGAGCCTCCAGGGTTCGAGGACGTTGAACGCATGGCCAATCCGTTCTTCAATAGCGAGAAACGCTTTTCGCACGAAGAAACCGGGATGTACTTGGTCACGCGGCTGGACGGCTACGAGGTGGCCGAGATCAAGCGAGCAATTGACGCCGGGCTCAAGGCGAGGCCGGTCAAGGGTCCGTTCTATTTGGACGTAGCCAAACGCGGGGGCGAAGCCTCCGCGTCGCTGAACGATGAGCTACGGGTGACTGCAGCCCAACTTAAATCCGCTGGATTTGTCTCGCAGCTAGAATCCACCCCGACCTTTGTCACTCCTAAACAACCGGTCATGGGCTACGTTTCGTGGGGCAGTAACGACCCCGATTTTTCCCCAGAGAAATACCGGGCGATTCGCTTTTTGCCGGGGGCCATCACCGAGACGTTCGTCTCGACAAGTGGTCGTAGCTTCCTGGAATTGACCGACGGCCAATCGCAAATTGCCGACCTGATCCGCCAGGGAGTCACGGGAGCGAAGGGGTATGTCAGCGAGCCTTGGACGCTTGCGCTTGCCCGACCGAGCATCCTCTTTGACCGTTATACGAAGGGCTGGACCATGGCAGAGAGCTTTTACGCCGCCTCTCCGGTAATCAAGTGGAAGGATATCGTGATCGGTGATCCGCTGGTCGCGCCCTATGCCTCGGAATAATTAGTTCGAAAAGGCGTAGAGTTGATTTGCGCTCTATGCATTCCGAACCGCCACCCTCTTCAGGACTCCGACGCCTTTGGACCTATGCCCAACCTCACCGAGGTCAGGTTGTCGCCGCAACTCTCTACACCACGTTTGGCAAGGTGATGGACGTGGTGCCGGAGGTGCTCATAGGTGCGGTGATCGACGTCATCGTGCGCGGGCAGGATTCCTTTTTCGCCACTGCATTCGGAATTACCGACCGTTGGCAGCAACTGCTCATCTTGGCCGCCCTCAACTTGGTTGTCTGGGTACTGGAATCGACCTTCGGCTATTTGGCGGCGGTGACTTGGCGGAATCTTGCCCAGACACTACAGCACGACATGCGGATCGAGCTCTATCGCCACGTGCAGACACTGGAAGTGGGTTGGTTCGAGGACACTCGCTCCGGAAGTGTGCTCAGCATTCTAAATGACGACATCAACCAGTTGGAGCGGTTCCTGGATGGCGGCGCGGCCGCGCTGATCACGGTGTTTTGGAATGTAGTTTTGGTCGGAGCGGTGTTTGCGGCGAGCTCGTGGACGCTCACCCTGCTTGCGTTCCTGCCGATCCCGATCATCGTGTATGGATCGATCCGCTACCAGCATCGACTGAAGCCGCTCTATGCCGAGGTCCGCGAGAAAGTAAGCGAGCTCAACGCGACCCTCTCCGGAAACCTGGCTGGCATTGCGACCATCAAAGCGTTCACCGCCGAGGCGCGCGAGGCGCAGAGAGTTGAGACCGTGTCGGACGACTACCGCGTGGCCAACCGCGACGCCATCCGGTTTTCGTCTGCGTTCGTACCGCTCATCCGGATGGTTATCCTCGCCGGGTTCACCTGTACTCTGGTCATCGGCGGCTGGATGGTGCTTCAGGGGCAGATGCAGGTCGGCATCTATTCGGTGCTGGTTTTCATGACGCAACGGCTTTTGTGGCCGCTCACTCGGCTGGGCGAAACGCTCGACCTGTACCAGCGCGCTATGGCCAGCACGCATCGGATATTCGGGTTGCGTGAGATCCGCCCGAGCTTGGTGGATGGCCAGAAGCCGATGCCCGCCCCAGTACGCGGAGACGTCCGTTTCGACTCCGTTTCGTTTTCGTATGGCGAGAACGAGGTGCTGAAGGACGTGAACATCGCGATACCGAGCGGCGAGACTCATGCAGTGGTCGGCGCGACCGGCGCTGGCAAATCGACCTTGACTCGCCTTTTGCTTCGCTTCCAGGACCCAAGCGCGGGACGCGTGTTGCTGGATGGCGTGGACCTGAAAGAGCTGAGCGCGGCCCAACTGCGCGGTGCCCTGGGCTATGTGAGCCAGGATGTTTTCCTTTTCCACGGCACGATTCGCGAGAACATCGCCTATGGACGCATGGAGGCCACGCC
>JALHPH010000157.1 GCA_022842565.1 Fimbriimonadaceae bacterium | reverse complement strand
TGAGAACTTACAGTCTGCGCACCCGTTTGGCGCTCATCAACGCGGTGATGGTGCTGGCGGTGGTAGCCATCAGTAGCGCTGCAGCCTGGTGGACCACTCGCGCCGTGATCGAGCGCTCATTGATGGCGGAGATGCACCGCGAAGCGGACCGCATGGTTAGCCGACTCCAGGGGCGACCGCAGGGCATGAATGACCGCCAGCCCCCCGGACCGCCGCCGAGCAACGACCCGCTGCGCCCGGTCCGTTTTGACCGCGAGGGTCGGCCCGATAGCGGCGACTCTGGGCCGGCCAACCCAGGGGCCTTTCACCAAGCACTGCGAACTGGCCGCGCCGAGGCCCGCATGGGTAACGATCGCCTCTTCCTCTATGTCCGAATTCCTGACGGAGCGGTGCAACTTCAGCGACCGCTGGAGCCGACGCGAGCCTTCCTGACCAATCAGGCCGTGGCGCTCGGCTCGCTGTTGCCGCTTGCGCTCATACTGGCCGCGCTCACCGGCGCGTACCTGAGTCACCTGGCTCTTCGGCCGGTCAACCGCCAAGCTAGCCTCGTCGAAAAACTGGATGGGCAGGATCCCACGGTGCGACTCGAAAGGCCGCCCGAAGCCGAGTTTGGGCGATGGACGGACCAGTTCAACCTGCTTCTCCAGCGGTTTCAGAACGTGTTTGACCAACGCGAAGCCCTCCTGGTCAATGTTCAAGCGGCAAAAGAGTCGCAAAGCAAGTTCATCGCGGATGCCTCTCATGAACTGCGGACGCCCTTAACTCGCTTAAGGCTAGCGACGGGCGTCGTGGGCGCACCGAATCTGACCGAAGGGGAACTCCTCGAGAACCTGAAAATCGCCGATGATGCCGCCCGAGAGCTGCATGCTATCGTGGAAGAACTCACGCTGCTGATTCAAAGTGATGCGCGGCAATGGTCCGCGGGCGACACCCGGGTTGATCTGCGCGAGGCAGCCGTGCGTGCCATCCAAGCGAGTGCGCCCGCCCAAGGGCCCGATCCGACAATTGACCCTTCGCTGACCGGCGCGCTCGCCATTGACCCCGAGCACCTGCACCGTATCTTGCTGAACCTGTTGACGAACTCACGCCGCCACACGCCTCCCGACCGCGCCATCACCATCAGCCGGGCGGGGTCGGAGATTCTGGTGACCGACGAGGGTCCTGGCGTCAGCGCCGAGGCACTCGCGCACTTGGGCGAGCGGTTCTTCCGCAGCGATGAGGCACGCAGCCGTGAGACCGGCGGCCTTGGCCTGGGGCTCAGCATTGTTCGCGCGCTGATGGATGTTTATGGGGGCAAAGTCGTGTTCGAGTCCCACGATGGCCTGATTGTCAGGCTCCAATTTCCTCAATCGCGCTGGAAAGATGCCCCAATATGATTTTCCAAACGAATTTCAAATAACTGTCGCCTAAGATTCTTATTGAAGGCACCCAACACGGGGCCTCATGGAGAAAATCGATGGCACGACAAATCATTCAACGGTTAGCGACGGTCGGACTTTGGGTTGCGGTCTTGGCAGCCACTGCCATGGCCCAAGGCGTGGGCGGACGCGGCGGTCCTGGCGGCCCAGCAGGCGGCCCGATGCTCCTGATGCGACAGGACGTTCAGCAAGAACTGACCATGACTCAGGCTCAGATCCAAGCGGTGCGCGAGCTTCTGCCTCCTCCCGGCCGAGGCGGAGATCGAGGCGGACCTCCTCCCGGTGGTGATCGCGGAGGAGATCGCGGCGGACCTCCTCCTGGCGGTGGTCACGATGGCCCTCCTGCTGGCGGCGACAACCACCGGCAGCATATCGAGCAGCAACTGCGCCAAATCTTGAATCAAACGCAGTTCACGCGATACCAGCAGTTGGCGCTGCAGTTCGATGGCCCGAAGGCTCTCGGTCGCCCAGACGTTCAACAAAGACTGGAGGTCACCGACGCACAAAAGAACCAAATGCGACCGGCGCTTGAAGCCCACAAGCAGGCGATGCAGGCTCTGCGCGACCGTCAGCTCACGCCAGACGAGCGTGATCAAGCGATCCGCGAGATTGACAACCGCCTGAACCAGGCCATGATGGGCATTCTGACCAATGCGCAAAAGCAGGAATGGCAACGGATACTCGGAGCACGCTTCCAGTTCCAGCGCCAGGGACCGCCCCCGCGCTAAAGACAAGATAAGTTAACGAGGGAAAGCCCGCCGGGTCACACCGGCGGGTGTTTTTTGCGTTCGCCGCACACGAAAAAGCCCGGGGCTGTTGCCCCGGGCTCAGGTCTTTAATCAGACCTCAGGCGAGCTTAGTTGCCGCCTTCGGAATGGGTGCCAGTTGCAGCACCGGCAGCGCCGGCAGCAGCGTCACCCGCAGCACCAGCAGCGCCAGCAGCAGCGTCACCGGCAGCACCAGCGGCGCCAGCAGCGGCATCACCTGCAGCAGCAGCGGCATCGCCAGCAGCGTCAGCAGCACCAGCGGCAGCATCACCAGCAGCGTTTGCGGCGTCGCCGGCAGCATTTGCAGCGTCACCAGCAGCGTTGGCGGCATCGCCAGCAGCATCAGCAGCTGCACCAGCAGCGGCACCAGCATCTGCAGGGGCAGAACCCTCAGCAGGTGGTTGGCAGCCGATCAGAACGGTGGCCACCATAGCGGCCAGGAAAAGGGTCATCCACTTTTTCATGTTGTTTGTTACCTCCATGTCTAGTGCGGCGATCACGCAAACGCCGCGTGCCCCGGCATGCCGGGAGCCTCGACATATTACCAGAACAGTAGAAACGGGTCAATTGATTCCGGAAAGTGGCATTTCTTTCGATAAAAGTTGGCGAATAAGGTCCACATCCCTGCTCATTTGATCGATCAACGCCTCTAGGGAGTCAAAATTGCGTTCCTCGCGAATCTTCCGCAGGAAGCTCATTTCGATCGGTGCTCCATAAATAGTGTCGCCCGGATAGTCAAGCAGATAGGCTTCAATTGTCCGCGAGGTGCCTTGCACCGCCGGGCGCATACCAATGCTCGCGGCGGCATCGTACCACCGGCTTTCCACGCGAACTCGGCAAGCGTAGACTCCGTCGGCCGGAACCGCCGTTCGCATCGTTCGGGCAAGGTTCACCGTGGGGTAGCCCAGGGTGCGCCCAAGCTGGTGGCCGCGAACCACCACTCCGGCCAGCGCAAACGGGCGGCCCAAAAGCCCGGCGGCCTCCTCCACTCGCCCCGCCAACACATGCTCGCGGATCAGCGAACTGCTCACTCGCTGGCCCGCGACCTGGAAGGGCGCGACGACATTCGTTTCCAGGCGGGATTTCAGCCATTCAGGAGTGCCGACGCGTTCGTTGCCGAACGCGAAGTCATGCCCCACCACTACGCGCGAGGCTCGCAACGCACCGACCATGACCTCGTCGAAAAACCGCTCCGCGCTCCATTGAGAGAGCTCATGATCGAATGGCATGATCACGCAGCTCGACGCGCCGGTTGCGCGCAACGCGATGACGTTTTGCTCGAGCGTCCCAAGCGCCGGTGGACAGTGATCCGGACGCAGAATGGCGGCGGGGTGGCGGTCAAAGGTGACGATGACGCAGGGCTCAGAGTGCTGACGCGCCAGAGCCACGGCCTCCGACACGACTGCGCGATGGCCCCGGTGAACTCCGTCAAACGTCCCAACGCACAGAGTGGCCGAATTCCATTCTGCGGCGAGGTTGTCGATGCCGAAGTGAACGATCACGCTAGCCCCTATTATGGCTCTGGCGCGCTCGTCGCAAACGACTCATCGCTTCCCAAGCCGCCCACGACGCAATGCACCACGGAATCACGAACCAAAGGGATCGCCACAGGTGGTCCCACCGCGGAACGCCGGCCATCACGATTCCGGAACTCACCGCACCGGTCGCGACCCAGTCGGCCATCACAATGCACAGCGCGTAGAACGCCACCAAGGGTCCACGCGCCCCACTTCGAAGCCTGCGCCCTCGCACCCACTGGTTCATCGCCCAGTGCCGTAAGATGGCATTCAAAAAGGTTCCGTACAGGAACGGCCGAAGGAAGAAAAACCAATCAAAAAGCACAAATCCTCGCACGGGCACGCCATAAAGTGGCGCAAGGAGAACACCCGCCAGCAGACCTGCGAGCAGCAGTTGATTGGCGTGGGCGGTCAGAACGCGGTTTCGGCCCTGGTGAACCGCGCGGCGCAACCGGACTTCGGGCGAATCCTTGGGGCGCTTCACTCGGGGATGTCGCTCGGGTCGACTTGGGACGCTGAAATGTTCTCTTCGCGGATCTGCTCGTACACCTCTTTTCGGTGCACAGCCACGTTCTTGGGGGCTTTGATGCCAATGCGAACCTGTTCACCACGCACTTCAAGGACAACGATTTCGATATCGTCGCCAATCACGATGCTTTGATTGAGCTTGCGCGTGAGTACTAGCATTTGGTTCGCCTTCCGTGGCTACCCCAGCCGGGTCGTCTTCTTGAAAATGATCGGGAGCTAAGCGGCCTGGCTTTCAGGGGCGGGGCTCTGCGGGATGACCTTGTGTCGGAGCCCGTACTTAGCGTCCTCCAAAACAAGCTGCTTGCCCAGCATGTTCGCCGCGTTGATGATAAGCGGACCAGCCAAATTCAACGTCATTTCCTCGGGTCGACCCTTTGGAATATTGACCACAGTATAGACGAGGTGCGGGGTGCTTTCGTCAAGTCCCAGTTCGGCCACCTGCGACTCAGACACAACCGGCGCGTACTCAGGCACAAACTGAACGGGCTCCGTGATGAGGAAGGAGAGCGCGGGCTCCTGGATACTCAGCAACCAGCGAAAAGGACTCCCCTCGCGATGATGGACGATGAGATATTGCGTGAGCTGCGGAAACCCGATCATGCCCCCCGGGAGCGTTATCACGTCCTGCTCTCCGTATTCAATCTTCCCCAAACGGGTCTCAATCAT
>JALHPH010000156.1:1702-4910 GCA_022842565.1 Fimbriimonadaceae bacterium | reverse complement strand
ATTCCAGCCCAGGAGGAACTTACTGCGATCGAGACCGCCGCCAAGACCGAGTTCGTAGTCGGCATAGGTGCCGCTGACTCGAAGCGCGGCGTAGGGCACGGCGTTCATGCTTCCGCCTTGGGGATAGGTCTGGCCCAGCCCGGCACTGAAGGTTGCCAGCGTCAGCTTGTTACCCGACTGCGACCGCGAGATGATATTGATGTCGGTGCTGATGCCGCGCTGACCGCCGGCGGTGAGACCGGGCGAGATTCCGTAGCTGCGCCACTGACTGCCCAGGAGGTCGCGAACGGCCTGGCTGCTGGGATAGTAGATTCCGTAGCTAGCGCTGAGACCACCGGCGAACGCACACGAAGAAAGAACGGTAAGGCCGACCAATACGGCACTGCGTCGAAACAGCATGTGCCTAGGTTACCAGTGTCGGCGTCTTATGCGGCAAGGAGTTGCAGAATCATCGCTCGGTTATGCTGAGCGTTGCCGTGATTCGGGTTGACCGCCAGGCATTGTTGATAGGCGCCCACGGCTTCGGCATGCGCCTGCAAATGTGCAAGGCAGTTTCCTAATACGAACCAGCCGTCCGCGTGCCGCGGATTCAGCCGTAGCCCAGCCGAGTAAGCGTCGGCTGCATCGAGCCACTCTTCTTGGCGTGCCAGCAGGTCGCCGAGCGTAAAGTGAAGCGTCGCATCTTGCGGATTAAGCTCAATCAGCTCACGCAGTTGCTCGATCGCCTTGCTTTGGAAATCGCTTTCGAATTCGCTAAGCGCAGCTTGAACTTGCTCTTCCATCGAGGCCGGGTAATCGGCAGTCCCGTCGAGTGCGGCGCGGAGTCCTTCGTGATCCCCCAGTTGCCGGGCGGCTTGTCGCCATGCGGCGGCAAGCGAGGAACTCAGGGCGTTGTGCTGAACCGCGCTTTGCACGCACTCCAATACGCGTTCGGGTTCGCCCAAATCCAAGTAGATATCAGCCTGAAGGGCATAGGCGTTTTCGCGGTCCGCCTCTTCGCTGAAACAAGGCTCCAGAGCTTGCAGCGCTTCGCGATGGCGCTTCATTTTCGCCAGGGCCATGGCGCGCAGTCCGCTGGCGGAGGCGCACCGTGGATTCGTTTTCAATACTTGATCGCAGACGTCTGAGCACTGCGTGTACTCACCCCGAGCACCGTAAAGCCGCGCGGCTTGCAGGTAGCGGCGCAGGGTCATGGTGGTACGGTCGCCGCTCATCCGGGCAGGCCACTCCATGCGCAAGCAAGCTTGGCTGCTGCTCAGAGCCTCGTCGAGTCGCCCCATTTTGATGAAGGCTTCGCAACGATGGTATTCCAGCGGAAGGGTTAGCAGGCCCTTCTGTTCAGCGCGCTCGACCCACTCCAGAACCTCGCCGTAGCGCTCGAGCTGCACCAAGCTGGAGCAAAGGACATCGTAGGACGCTCGATCGTAGCTTGCTCGTGGCTCCAGCAGGTTCACCGCATTTTCGGCGGCGTCGGCGGCGTGGGCATAATCGCGTTCGGTGTAATAGGCGTTAGCGAGATTGAACCAATTGAAGCTGAAGTCGGGATTGCGCTCGATTTCCTTTTTGAGCAGCGTGACCGTGCGGTTGACCTTGTCGCGCTCGGCGATCATTTCGGCTGAGTAGCCGTGGTGAATCAGTGTAACCGAGGGTAGATCAGCAATGCGCCACTGTAGGTCAAGCAGCCCTTGCACCATTTGCTCGTGAATCGAGCCGACAAATCTTACGCGAGGGTCGTTTCGGAAAAGCCGAACCGGGTAGTGGATGAACACCTCATCCTCACCCTTGACGCGGTTCCGTATTTCTAAAGTGTAACCGCCAAACTGGGGCCGCATGACTGCCTCGCGCAGCATCGTAGCGCTCTCGGGGGTCAGCTCCTCGTCCGCATCGATGACCAGAATCCAGGATTGCGTGGCGAGTTCGAGGCTAGCGTTACGCGCTGCCGAAAAGTCTTGAATCCACTCGAACGTGCCGACCTTGCAGCCAGCTTCCGTCGCGATTTCGACGGTGCGGTCCGTCGATCCGGTGTCCACCACGACGACCTCATCGACCATCCCTTTCAGGCTCTCGAGGCATTTCGGGAGGTACTTCTCTTCGTTCTTCACGATGAGAGCGGCGGTGATTCCGATACCGACACCGGGTTCTGGCATGAGGTCCAGCTTGCGCGCTGCGGCCAGGACTTTGGAGCCTTCGGGGTCTTGGGCGCCTAGCCGCTGGGCCATTTGCTCGCGGCAGGTTAAGGCGTTAATGGCCATTTGTTTGGCCTCGGCAAAATGGTGGCTGGTCAGAGCCAGCTTCAGGTGGGGGATGCACTCCAGCTCGCGCTGAGTCCAGAGCATCATCATGACCTGCGCCGCATTCAGGTCGGGATCCTTGGGCGACTCGGTGAGAGCCTGCCTCAGGAGTCTTTCGGCTTCGTTATATTGGTCGCGCTGAAAGCACGTCGCGATTTGGGCGACCCTTTCGGAGTTTCTCATGGGGCCTCAGGCCGCATCGCGTCGGCTCATTTCGAGCAGCGCCTTCTTCGCTCCGGCGATGCTAAACATCTCTTCGCGGAGCAGCCGCTTGATGAGAAAGACGGCTTGGATATCGCGTGGGCGGTAGCGGCGCTGGCCACCGGAAGTGCGAACGGGTTGCAGAACCTCGGCGAATTCCTTTTCCCAGTAACGTAGGGTATGGATTTCAATTCCTGTGATCTGCGCGGCAACACTGATGCCGATCGCTTTCTCTGCTCGTGATCCCTTTTCTGCACCCATACGGTTCGTTGTGGCTCCTGTTGGAAGGGCTGCTTAGGCGAGCCTCCCAGCAAATATGTTGGCGTGCTCCCAGGTGATCTTCAGGGTGAACGTTATCCTTCTACAAGATATTGGGCAATCAGCTGGGCCGTATCCAACAATCCGTCCAAGTGAGTTCGCTCGTAGCAGTGGCTGTTATCCACTCCCGGACCGATGAGCGCAACCTCTGCCGTACCCCCCGATCTCCAGTAAGCGCTCCCATCCGATCCGTAGTACGGGTACACATCCGTGCGAATATCAATGGCCTCTCGGGTGGCAAGGTCTCGCAGCTTGTTCGAGAGGCGCTGGCTATAGGGTCCTGAGCTATCCTTGAGGCAGAGCGTGCACTTGGTCTCGCGGCCGTTTTGCCCGACTCCGATGCATGCCATGTCGAGAACGAGGAGTTCCGTCAGGTCATCAGGAAGGCTATCCATGCC
>JALHPH010000156.1:0-1692 GCA_022842565.1 Fimbriimonadaceae bacterium | reverse complement strand
CGTGACCAACTTCTTCGAAGTTACTGAAAAGGAACGTGGTGCGCTGGGTCAATCGCAAACCTGTACGATGGAGCGCCGAGATAGCGGCGAGAAGGCAAGCCACGCAGGCTTTGTCATCTAAGAATCTGGCGTTAATGTAGCCAGAGGCGTGGGCTTCGTAACGCGGGTCGACGGAAACAATGTCGCCGACCTCGATGCCGAGTCGCCGGGTGTCTTCGGCGCTTTCGGTAGTGTCGTCCAGCCGAACTTCCAGCGAATCCGCGGAGCGCTGGGTCGTGCTTGCAGATTTGTTCACATGCGCCGCTCCGTTGGTGAGAACGATATGCCCGCGCACCTGTTTGCCGCTATGGGTGTGCACCCAAACGCCCTCGCTTTCAATACTGTTCCACTCCAAGCCGTTGAGCGCCGTGAGGCGGAGCCGTCCGCTCGGCTTGATCTCCGCGACCATTGCCCCCAGCGTGTCCACGTGCGCAGTGAGCGCGCGGGGCCGGCTGTTATCGATGCCTGGAGCGGTGGCCAGCAGCGCACCCTTCAGGGTTCGCGAAGCGGTGAGGCCAAGATTGCTTAGTTCCGCTTCCAGCCAATCCATCGCAGCTTCGGTCATCCCGGTCGGGCTGGGGATGTTAGTGAGATGCTGGAGGGATGAAACGAGGTACTCGGAATCAATCGCGATGCGAGCCATGGCAATCAGATTCTAACGCTTCGCCGGGCGAGAGCGCTTGGCGGTGCTTTGGGTGGCTTCGCTGAGCAGGGCCGTCGCATAACGGGCTGATGCGCCTTGCTGGTCCGCCATCAGGGTTTGAGCTTTGGCCCCGATCGCCCTGCGAGACGTCGGATCGTCGAGCCAACGGCGGACAGCTTCGGCAATTTGCGATGGGGTTACGGCGACTCGGGTGAGCCCCTCGCGGTCGGCCAGGGCAGCGGCGGAAGCGAAATTCTGGAAGTTGGGCCCGCGCACCACTGGGAGACCCGCTGCGAGCGGCTGGATGAGATTCTGACCGCCCAAGCGGTCGAAACCGCCACCTACAATCGCGATATCGCCGGCACGGTAGGCCCACCCGAGTTCGCCATAGGTGTCGAGGATCAGATAGCGCCCGGCCTCGCCCAGTGAGCGCCTGGCAACCTGGCCAAAAGCCTGTTTAACCAATTGGTGAAGGTCATCGGCGGTTTCTAGATGGCGCGGCGCGTGGACGATAAAGAGATCTGTTTCGGCCTTGAACTGGGCCAGCGCTTCCACCACCCATTTCTGCTCGAAATCCCCCCGAGTGGAACCGACAATGATGACCCGCGCTTCGGCCGGGATACCGAGTCGCACTCGGGCTTCCTCGCGGGAGATCTCGGCCCCATCTACCGCTTCGTCGAACTTGGTATTGCCAAAGACCTCTGGATTGCGCGCCCCAAGGAATTGAAGGCGTTCTGCGTCGGTCTCGGTCTGGGTAAGGACCCGGTCGAACCGGGGCAGGACGGATTCATAGAAGAACTTGACCCAGCGGCCCCGGCTAAAGCTGCGGTCACTGACACGGCCATTGATGAGTACGCACCGGCTCCCGAGCGTTTTTGCGCTCCACAGGAAATTGTGCCAAATCTCTGTTTCCATGATTCCGACCACATCGGGTCGTACTCGGGTGAGGGCCGCGAGGGTGAATCGCAATACATCAATGGGGAAGTAGCTGAGTTGGTTCACCAACCCGG
>JALHPH010000155.1 GCA_022842565.1 Fimbriimonadaceae bacterium | reverse complement strand
CGGATAGGAGTGCCTGCAATGACGCAAGATACGTTTCCCATCCGACGCGTGGACCATGTTCGCCACTACGTGAACAACGCCCGCCAGTCCGCATATTTTTATCAGCATACGTTTGGCTTTAATGTCACCGGATACTACGGCTTGGAGACCGGTTTCAAAGATGAAGCTGGCTACATGCTTGAGCAAAATGATGTGCGCATCATCTTCTCTGCGCCCATTCGCCCGGGCCACCCCATGGCCGAAAAGATCGCGCTGCATGGCGACTTCGTCCGTGACATCGCCTTTGAAGTGGACGACGTAGACTGGGCATTCAATGCCGCCGTTTCGAGAGGGGCAACCGCTGTCGATGCGCCGCACACCGTGCAAGATGACTTCGGCACCGTGCGCCACGCAAGCATCGCCACCTACGGCGACACCATCCACTCGCTCCTGAACTTCGACAACTACAACGGCCCGCTGCGACCCGGTTTCCGAGTCGAAAACCAACCCGGTGACCCCATCGGCATCCAAGAAATCGACCACTGCGTCGGCAATGTTGAGCTGGGGCACATGAACAAATGGGTGAAGTGGTACGAGGACGTTCTCGGATTCAAGAACCTGATCAGCTTCGACGACAAGGACATCTCCACCGAATACACCGCGCTGATGAGCAAGGTCATGGCAAGCGGAAATGGCCGCGTGAAATTCCCCATCAATGAGCCCGCCGAGGGCCGAAAGAAGAGCCAGATTGACGAGTATTTGGAGTTCTTTGGCGGCGCAGGTGTGCAGCACGTCGCCCTTCGCACAGACGATATCATCGAGACGGTCAGCCGTCTGCGTGCGCGAGGCGTTCCGTTCCTCTCGGTTCCACGGCACTACTACGACATGCTTCCCGACCGCGTCGGAGAAATCGACGAAGACATCGAAGTGCTGGCCGAGCTCGGAATCCTGGTGGACCGCGACGACGAGGGCTACCTGCTCCAGATCTTCACCAAGCCGATCACCGACCGACCAACCCTGTTTTACGAAATCATCCACCGCAAGGGCGCCAAGAGCTTTGGCAAGGGCAACTTCAAGGCCCTCTTCGAGAGCATCGAGCGCGAGCAAGCCCTGCGCGGCACGCTCTAAACCCATCTTCGCCCCTGGCTGCACACGCCAGGGGCGAAGATGTGCCTGAATGCGCCGCATCTTTGGGTAACGTGTCGAAATGCGGCGTCACCGGGACCGGTCGCTGACTTACGAAGAGCTGCAGTCCTCGCTGCTGATCATGCGGCGGGCGATGGGTTGGTGCGGCATCTTGCTTCCCACGCTTTGCCTGCTCTACACTGTGATGCAACAGGGCGGCGTCATCGAACCATCGGTAAGCGCCTATTACTACACTCGGGTTCACGGTGCTTTCGTAGGCATCCTCTGCACCATGGGCATGGTCTTCCTCTGCTACGTAGTGCCTAACAAAATGGAGCGGGGATTTGCCCTTGTGGGCAGCGTCGCCGCCTTTGGCGTTGGGCTGTTCCCCACTTCGGACTCTAACCCGGGTCGCACTTACCTCGCCGACAAGTTGGTCACCCCTTACACCGGTGTCGCAGGCAATATCCACATGGTCAGCGCTATCGCGCTGTTCCTCATTTTCATGGTTTTTGCGGGGTCGTTCTTCGTGAGGGATGAAAAGTCAGACACGGAGTTTCCGTTAGAGGGTCCGGAAGCGTGGCGCTCGCTGTTTCGCATGCTGGGACGCACGCTGCGATTCTATGAATGGCGCACTCTGGATGTCGGCATCATCAATCCCCAGAAGCGCAAGCGCAACTTTCTTTATCGTCTCTGCGCTTTGCTCATCGCGGCGGCACTCAGCATTATCGCCCTCTCCAAGATTCTGAATTGGCATCACAGCGTTTTCTTTTGGGGTGAGGTGTTAGCAATTTTGGCGTTTGCAACTTCGTGGCTCACCAAGGCCGAACACGTGCTGACGGACCAGGGCAAAATGATTGACCTCACCGGAAGCGTCACCCCAGTCAATGCGGACTAGCGAGCCAATGCCGGGCTAAACTAGCACTCATGAACGCGCTCTTCCTCGCCGCTCTCCTCGCCACGCCCGGCATCTCGCGCGACACCTTTGGCGTACCCACGCTGACAGCTCCCCGCCTGGACCAAGCCTTTCGCCTGGCCGGTGAAGCCGCCGCCCAAGACCGCCTGTGGCAAATGGAAATGAGCCGCCGCGCCGCCCGTGGTTCCATGGCCGAAATCCGAGGCAAAGCCTTTGTGGATAGCGACCGCGAGATTCGGCTGAGCGGCTACACCGATGCCGAGCTGCTGGCTCAGGTCCGCGCCCTACCTCCCGCGGCGAGGGACGCCTGGAGCGCCTACGCCGAGGGAATCAACGCCAACATCAAAGCCCGCAAGCAAGCCAATGCGCTGCCAGTCGGATACAAAGAACTGGGCTTTGAGCCAGAACCCTGGACCGTCGAAGACTCTGCGGCTATCGCGGTGATGATGGCGCGCCGATTTGGATTTGGCGGTGCGGGCGAGCTGCGTAACTACGCCTTCCTGACCTATCTGAAGACCCAGCCCGCCGCCTCGGGCGTCGCCGTCGAAGTGCTGCGCGACATCGCTTGGTGGAACGACCCCGCCGCCATCACGACGGTGAGCCGCGCCGAGGACCCGCAAGCCAAAGATCACCTCCAGTTCCCCGAACCCAGTCTGGCCACTTCAAAGGCGCAAGTCGACGCCCTCCCACGAGCCAACCTCCTGGAGCTTGCCAGCGCGATCAGGCTCGCCAGCGCCGAGACCTCCACCCGCGTCGCGCAATCGGTACGCGCACCCTACAAAGCCGGAAGCTACGCCGCGGTCATCAGTGGTGCGGGCTCCAAATCCAAGAAGCCTCTCATGTTGGGCGCGCCACAAATGGGGCACGGAATGCCCAGCGTGATCTTCGAGCAGCGCATGGCCACCCCGAGCCTTCGCGCCGAGGGTATGGCGATCCCCGGCATCCCTGGCATCGTACTCGGCCGAACCCCGAGCTTCAGCTGGACCCTCACCAGCGGCGTCGGTGACCTTGCAGATATCTTTTTCTTCCCGCGAAAAGACGCCGACCACTATCTCTTCGGCGAGGAAGCCAAGAAGATCGAGCGGGTCAATCACATCATCAAGGTGAAGGGCGAAGCGCCGGTGACGGTGACCCAGCAGCGCACGCATTGGGGGCCGGTCATCCTAGACAGCCGAACCGGAAACGCGCTCTACGTGCAACGCTCGACCCTTTGGATGCGCGAACTGGTCGGTTTCGGCAAGATCTTGGAATTGCAAAGCGCGCGCGATGGCGCGGGCATCCGCAAGGCTATCTCGGGGATTCCTCTTAGCTTTAACTTCTTCTATGCGACCGCGAAGGGCGAGATCGGCTGGCGGTTCTGCGGCGATATCCCGCTTCGCGCCAACGGCCTGGACCCCCGCTTCCCCGCTCGCGGCACGCCCGCCAACGATTGGAAGGGCATGATCCCCGCCAACAAAATGCCGTACGTGGTGAATCCTAAATCGGGTCGGCTCCTGAATTGGAACAACAAGCCCGCCGCTTGGTGGCCCAATTTCGACACACCCATTTGGGGCGAACTCTTCCGGGTCAGCGCGCTTCACGAAGCAATGAAGGAATTCGACGGCACCACCGACGGACTTGTCGAAGCTGCTGCCAAGATCAGTCGCAGCGATGAAGCCACCGGCGCACACTTTGCCGTCCAGCTGCAAAAAGCCCTGCGCGATGCGCCGCCCAGCGACCCCATCCAGCTGGAAGCCATGCAGCAACTGAACTCGGTGGGCATGTTCCGCAGCGCGGACGATGTCGGCGCAAGAATCTACGACGAAACGAATGTTTCGATGCAAGAACTCCTGTTCTCGAAAGTCATCGGGAGCGCGCTTGGCAACCTGCGCATCATCGCACAGCCAACCCTCGTGAATCGCGCGCTGGAGGGCAAAACCGAAGTGGATTATCTGGCCGGGCGCGCGCCGGCAGAGCTTTGGCGACAGGCTTTCTTTGCCGCTTGCGCTCGGCTGAAGACTCAACTCGGCAACAACGTGTCCGATTGGGGATATCAACCGGGCACCATTCGGTACGGACAGCTCGTACCCATCCCACACGTAGGTCGTGGAACGTTCATCTCGCTGATGGACTGGGGCAAACCAGCCGAAATGCGAACCGTCGCGGGCCCTGGCCAAACCGAAATCGGACCCCACTCCACCGACCAAGCCGACCTCGTCCGCAACTGGCAGTTCAAGCGCCAGCCATAAAAAGCCCGGGCAAAACCCGGGCTAACTCAAGAGAGACCGTGAGTCTTAGCCGCCCTGGAGGAGCGAGAGCACCGACTGCGGGAGCCTGTTGGCCTGCGCCAACATCGCCATGCCGCTTTGTTGAAGAATTTGGAGCCTCGTGAATTCGGTCATTTCGACCGCGATATCCGCGTCACGGATGCTGGATTCGCTGGCCGTCAGGTTCTCTTTGGCCACGCCCAGCGACCGCACGGTGCTATCCAGGAAGTTGCGTTGGAACGCTCCGATGTCGCCTCGCCATTGGGCAAGCTGCACCACCGCTGCGTCAATAATCCGAATCGCTTCTTGGGCGCCCTGCTGCGTCGTCACGTTCAGGCTAGAAAGATCCTCGCCGACCACCACACCCGTGCCCAGCCGGTTCGCGTAAACGTTCGGCATCGAGAAGCTGATGCTCTGGTTCGACATCGCTCCGATATGGAACTGAACGCCGCCCGCTGTCATCACACCGACCTGCGTGGCGGCTGCAAGCCCTGCGTTGCCCTGCTCGGTCACGGTCAGTGTGTTGCCATAAGAGTCGTTCAGGCTCAGGCCGCTTGTGCCTGTCGTTTGACCGCCGGTGAAAGTATCCGTCTGGATTCCAGCTGAGGTCATCAACGAGACGTTGAACACGGCATTGACGCCCGCATCGCTGATGCTTGCCGCGTTGTGCAGAATATTGGTTGGATCAAAGAAGTCGATTCTC
>JALHPH010000154.1 GCA_022842565.1 Fimbriimonadaceae bacterium | reverse complement strand
CATCATCTATTTTGAGATGGTAAAAGTCTTTTTTGGCGGAAGATTGGGACCAATCTAGCGATTTAACCGAATGAGATCTCTCTAAAATGCGTCAAGAATAGTGAGGGTTTGGCGCACTCTGTTGCCCAGGCACGAATTCATGAAGTGGTTTTATTCCGTTCTCACTGCGTCTATCATGGCGCTGGCTCATGCCCAGGTTCTTCGCGCTGAAGTTGAGCTGGACAACACCCCATCTGCCGAGGCGAACCTAAGGTTCGCCCTCCGACAACTTGGCACCATTGAAGGCGGCACGGCGCAAACGCGCATCGTCGTTCTGAAAACGGAAACTCCCTTTGCCGCTTTGAACGAGCTTCGGCGAGCGCGCGGCGTTACTGTGGTGCGACCGCTGGTTCCGGCGTTGCCCCGGGGCGGGCGACGGGTGAATTCGATCTCGGAATCGCAGACGGAGAGCCGTCGGTATCGGGCCGAGTACGCGCTCTATCACCGCGCCCAGTTCGGCGACGACACCAAGCCTAAGCGCACTCCGAGTGTCAACTACTTGGATTCCTATCTCCACTTTTTGGAGGAGCGCTCCTACCCCAACGATTTTATTAATGACGATGAGCGCCTTTTGGCAATCGCTCAGCGGGACCGTATGCCTGCTGCCGAAACCGGAGCCAACGCCGGACCCGAGACGGTTGGAACGTGGCAGTTCGTGGGCCCGCGCGACCTCGACATTCCGTATCAAATTTACTACGGCACACCGCCTCTCGCGGGCCGCATCAACGCTCTGACCTACGATCCGCAGAACCCGCAGACTTACTACATCGCCGCAGCGGGTGGCGGAATTTGGAAAACCACCAACGCTGGGGTGAATTGGACACCGCTTTCGGACGGCTGGGAGTCGCTTTGGGTCAACGCAATCACCGTCCACCCAACCAACTCCAACATCCTTTATGCCGGCACGGGCGATTTTAATGGCGGGCAAGCCCCTGGCTTCGGCATTATGAAGTCGGTGGACGGTGGGCAGACATGGACCAACTTGGGGCGCGCCGCGTTTCAGGGTTCCAGCATCCGGCGCATTCTGCTCGACCCGGGTAATCCGAATAATCTGCTCGTCGCGAGCGGTTACGGCACGAATGAACTCTTCCGCTCGACCGACGGCGGCAACACGTTTTCGGTCGTACAAAGCAACGTGGCGCACTGGTGCGATCTCGAAGTTTCGATTCCCGTGAGCGGCACACGAAATTTCTGGGCCGTTGCTGAAAGTTTGCCAGCGGGTGGAAGTCCACTCATCTATCGCTCGCAAAATAGCGGCGCAACATGGACTTCGATTTCAATTCCCGGATTGGCTGGCGTTTCGAGTAACTCGCTCGATGTAGCAGTCTCGCCGACCAATGGTAACCGAGTTTATGTTCTTGCAGCCACGGCTCGCAAGCTCTTCCGGTCGGACAACAACGGCTCGACTTGGACAGACCTCTCCGGTGTCCTGACCGCCAGCACTTCGTCCTACAACTTCTCGCAAGCCTCCTACGACTGGCACCTAAATGTGGCCGCTGGGCAGAGCGGCAATGACAAAGTCTTCGTGGGGCTCATCGACCTGATGATGTCGATCGATAACGGCAATACCTGGCAGTCTTTGGGCGGACCGACTTACGATAACGATTCCATCCTGCACAACGATCAGCACAGCTTGGCGATCCACCCCACCGACCCTAACCAGGCTCTGGTCGGGTGCGATGGCGGCGTATTCCGGTTCATATACAACCCGCCGAGCAATTCTTGGCAGTTCACACCGCTGAACCTGAACCTTGGCGGAACCACCCAGTTCTATCACGCTTCGTTCCATCCCTCGGACCGGAACTTTGTGCTGGGCGGTACACAAGATAATGCTTCACCGGTCGCAACAGGTGACTTGCAGACTTGGGACAACGTGGGCGGCGGTGACGGCGGAATCACTATGATCAGCCGTGTGAACCCGCAGCATCAAGCAACGACGGCGCAGTTCTTGTTCACCTACGTTACGACCAATGCTTGGGCTTCGAGTGGCTATGTAGGTCCAAGCGTTGGCTCCGATTCGGTCGCATTTATTGCACCGATTGCAGAAGACCCAACTTCGGCGAATACCCTGTACGGCGGCACAAACTTCTTGTATCGCTACACCTACTCCACCGGAACCTGGGAAGCCAGACTCGGCGGCACGAACCTGGCCCCATCAGGTGGGAACCTGCGCTCGATTGCCGTCGCGCCGAGCAACAGCAACGTGATCTACACAGGCAGCAGCACAGGCGACGTCCATATCAGCGTCAACCGTGGTGCGACATGGCGCAGAATTGATGCCAGTTTGCCAAATCGTGGAATCAAGGATATCTCGATTCTCCCCGATGATCCTTTCGATGTTCTGATTTCCCAAAGCGGGTCGGCAGGTTCTGCTCGGGTGTGGCGTTGCCCAGATACCAGCGTTCCAAACCTTTCCTGGTTCCCGGTGAGTGGTTCCGGATCAACAGCGCTTCCGGATATTGTCACGAGCTCGATTGAGCGCGACTACCGCGACCCAATCAACTGGTGGTGGGCTGGTAACGACGTGGGCGTTTTCCGCACGACCGATGGCGGAGCAACTTGGCAAAATGCGACGGCCCCACTGGGTCTTCCGAATGTGCGTATTGACGAAGTCAAGACCATTGCCGGCACGAACTCACTGTACGCGGCCACTCATGGCCGTGGAATCTGGCGAATCGACCTAGGCTCCACCGCGCTGGATTCGGTCAACGTCACGAACCCAGCCTACACTCTGAACCCGGCCACGATCACGGTGGTGCTGTCCGAACCGGCGCCGCCCGGTGGAGCGATAGTCTCGCTCAGTTCCTCAAATCCATCACAGTTCCCGGTGCCCTCGTCGGTGACGGTCGCAGCTGGGCAGACGCAGGTCACCGTCGATGTCGTGCCGCCCTATGGTCGAGTGGACCTGAACCCAATTGTCACCGCCACCATGAATGGAGAGGAGCGTCAAACCTCGTTCTTCCTGCGGGCGCTTTCTGCCGACGTGAACCGGGATGGCGAGGTGGGGCCAGCGGACTTTGCATTGTTGGCACTCGCGTTTGGTTCATTCCTAGGCGATGCCAACTACAATCCTAACGCGGATGCGAACTTGGATGGCGAAGTTGGGCCAGAAGACTTCGCGCTGCTTGCTGCGCAGTTTGGGCTTCCATAACGGGCAGGTAGCTACAAAAACTGGCTCGATGAGCCAATGATCTTGGCTGGGGTCCGGAAGCTGTTTCGGACTCCGGTCAGGCTGTTATGATACGTTTAATCGATTCGCTTAGCTTGCGGCTGAAGCTCGCATTGCTCACCGTAGGCATTCTTGCCCCTACCTTTTTGGCTTTTGCACTCGCATTTCATGGTCTGCAGTCCGCTGAGGCGGGTGTAGCAAGTGTCAGCAGCCAGCGAATGGTCCCGATTACTCAGCTGAAAGAGGTTGCGGACCTCTACGCAGTCAACATTGTGGACACGACCCATAAAGCGGTTCACAAGGGATTGACGGTGAAGGAGGCACAGGAGAGCGTCGACAAAGCCCAGGCACGGATCAACGAACTTTGGCCGGGGCTCAAGGAGAAGCTCTCGGGCGAGCCCCAGGCGGCTGAGGCTTTGCAGTCCGCTTTAAAGAACGAAGAAGCGGCCGCAAAGGTCACTTCCGAAATCAGCACAGCCCTGAAGAACAACGATCTGAAAGCCCTGGAAGTCATTCAGTACGAGCGACTCTATCCGGCAATCGATCCATTCAGCACCGACGTATCCAACCTGATCGTTGCCGAGATGAAAGGGGCCACCAACACGGTGACTGCCACTTCGGCCGGCATCAACACCACCAAAAACACACTGATCATCTCGGCGCTGGTCGCCATCGGACTGGCGCTCTACCTGAGCCACACGATTTCGAAGCGGGTCGCAAGTCAAGCGCTCGAGTTCAAGAAGAAGCTGGAAGAACTCGGCAATCAAGACATCTTGGGTATGAAACGGGGCCTTGAAGCACTGGCTGATGCGGACCTGACCCGCAAAGCCCGAGCTGAAGTAATGCAGGTCACCGCGCTCACCCGAGACGAGTTTGGCGACCTTGGCCAATCGCTGAACAACATCATCGCAGCTTCGAACGAAGCAATTGCGGCCTACGAGCAGGCCCGTGGCTCGCTCAATGATCTCATCAATCGAATGCGCGAATCCACTTCGCAGACTTCCGAAGCGGCTGGCATCATGACTCGCCGAACAAACGACCTTTCGGAAACCGCGCAAGCACTAACTTCGGTCGTTGGCCAAGTCGCAAGCGGCGCCGAGCAGACAGCTCTGGGCGCACAAAACATCGCCGGTGGCGGCGAGCAGCTTGCCACTGGAGCAGCGCGCGCCAATTCGGCCATTGCTCAGCTGGGCGAGGCAGTCGGAACGGTTCGCGAAGGAGCGAAGGATCAGCAAGAGGCTCTTGACCTCACAGCGGATGCTTTGAGCGTTTCCATGCAAGCTGCCCAAGCAACCATGGCCGCGATCCAAGAGATCCGCGACCGAGTCGATCATAGCAGTGTGACCATCGAGAGCCTTGGAAAGAAGGGACTCGAAATTGGCGAAATCGTGCGTACCATCGAAGAAATCGCTGAGCAAACCAACCTGTTGGCGCTGAACGCAGCTATCGAAGCTGCGCGAGCAGGCGAGGCGGGCCGCGGATTTGCGGTGGTTGCCGATGAAGTTCGCAAACTCGCTGAGCGCGCCGCGCTGAGCACACGCGACATCTCTGCGCTTATCCAAGCCGTTCGAACCGATGTGGACGCCGCTGTTCAAGCGAATCAGGCGACTCAATCGGATATCGACTCGCTGTCGAGTTCTGCTAGCCAGATGGACGAGAGCTTCCAATCGGTGAATGCCGCATTGACCCGAGTGGGCGATGTTGCGGAGCAGTCTCAGAGCGCGGTGATGAGCATGGAGAAGCTCGCTCAGGTTCTGGAGAACG
>JALHPH010000153.1 GCA_022842565.1 Fimbriimonadaceae bacterium | reverse complement strand
TCTTGTGAATCTGGTCCCGGCTGCTGGCAAGCTCGCTTGGTTCCAGGAGAAAAACCAGGGCCTGCGGGGTGTAGGCAAAGTTCTGGCCGAACGCAGCTTGCCAAGCCACCGGCGATCCACCGTTCAGTTCGCGCTCCATGTTGATCATATCAAGCACTCGGGCCTGAAGCGCGTCTGGAAGACCACCGGAAAGGTCGCTGAGGTCCACGCGTTGGGGTTTGCCATTCACCATGGCGAAGTTCATCACGCTGCGGGTGCGCTTGCCTTCGTTCAGCTTACGGCGCTCGAACCTCTCGTACCAGACTGAGATGATGTCGCTGCCGGCATGGGCCAAGTTGGCGTCGATATCCAGGAACCAGGGGTACTGCGGGCGAGTCTTGACAGAAGTCTTGGCCGCCAGGACGAACTGCATGAAATCCTGCCGAACCACTCGGTCGATTTCCTGGTTCGCGAATTTGGCGAGAGGAGTCTTCGAGTCGGTAAACAGCAGGAGTTGGGCCTTGGCGTCCCACCATCGGTTCTTGTTCT
Organism: Fimbriimonadaceae bacterium; assembly: GCA_022842565.1. Classification (GTDB taxonomy): domain Bacteria; phylum Armatimonadota; class Fimbriimonadia; order Fimbriimonadales; family Fimbriimonadaceae; genus JAFLBD01. The sequence continues at coordinate 4,476 of JALHPH010000153.1, read as the reverse complement.
CGCGCAGATACTTGCTCTGAACCTCGGTCGCGGAACACGCGCCAGCCACAAACAGACCTAAACAAATCATGAAAAATTTCGGCATGTTGATCTAAGTATAAGTCACAAGATGCGACCTTGTTCTGGGTCTGGTACCTTCAACAGGTTCCGAGCGAATTATGCGACCAGCCCATCCTGATTTCCCGATGCATTACTGGCCCGATGCCGAGCCAGAAGCGGTCGCTCAATGGCTGAATGAAGTGCGGTCGCGTGGGGGCGAGGGGTGGGTGGTCCTGGAACCAAGTGGCTATGCGGCGACGAGGGACCGCCTGCATTCTTGGCCAAAGCACTTGGAGATTGCCACTGGCGTGTGGGTGACAGATATCGCGCCATCGGCTGATGAACCACCGCTGCCCGGAATTAGCGCCGCACGAATTGCCGAGGCGTTGGGTGCCAAATGCAACTACGTTCCCCAATTCCGGCTATTGCCGCGAGTTCTTGGTGCCTGGGAAGCCCCGGCGAATGTTGAATGCCTAGTGGTCGGTCGGCGCGCTTGTGAGCTGCTGCAGAAAGAGCTAGCTGGCGAAGGGAAGTCGAAACGGGTGGTGGTTGCCCTCGGAGGCGATAGCGCCGAGCGCGAGGTCTCTCTGCACAGTGGGCGGGCTGTTGTGGCAGCGCTCGAATCGCGCGGCCATCAAGTCGCGGCGATTGATTTTTCGGAGTTGTTGCTCTCCGGCGAGGGGTTTGGCGAGCTCACAGGCCCCAATCGTCCAGCGGTCGTGTTTCTGGCGCTCCACGGCACCCACGCCGAGGACGGCGCCATCCAAGGTTTCCTCGAACTGCTCCATCTGCCTTACACCGGATCCGACATCCAGACCAGCTCGATGGCAATGGACAAGCAGCTCACGAAGGCGCTGGTGGAGCTAGCCGGGATTCGGGTGCCGCGGGGGGTGCGTGTTGCTCGCGGTCAGCAACTGGACCTGGGTCGCTTGCCGGAAGGAAAACTTATCGTGAAACCGAACGCGCAGGGCTCCACAGTCGGGTTGCGGTTTATCGATGATCTTGCCCAAGTGGCGGCAGCGGTCGAGTACGCGCTCCACTACGATGAGGCCGTGCTCGTAGAAGAAAGAATAATGGGCATGGAGGTTTCGGTGCCGGTGCTGGCCGGGCAAGCGCTGCCTGTGGTCGAAATCGTCCCTGCGAGCGGGTTTTACGACTTCGAGAGTAAATACACGCCCAACGCAACCGAAGAAATTTGCCCGGCTAGGCTGGATGCCGCGACGACCCAGAGGCTCCAAGATGCCGCGGTAAGGGTGCACAAGCTGCTTGGCTGCCGCGGAGCGACCCGCTGCGATTTCATGTTCGATAACGATGGGCCGGTATTCCTTGAAATCAACACGCTCCCAGGGCTGACCGAAACATCGCTGCTCCCGCGGAGCGCACAAGCGGCTGGGATACCGTTCGCGGAGCTTTGCGAGGTGATCCTTGGCGACGTCTAAACGGCGGCGCGTGGTCAGGCGTCGCCGAAAGCCGATCCAAATTCCTTGGGGAATCGTGGGTTGGACGCTCTTTGGCGTGAGCCTGGTGGTCGGCTCCATGTACAGCCCGCTCACCCAAGCGCGCATCATTCGTGTGAGCGGAGTTCCAAAAAGTGACCAAGAGCGGGTCCGGACACTTCTGAACGAAGTGAGGGGGATTCCGGCTGCCCAAGTGAATTCGCATCGGGTGCTTTCTCGGGTGCATGAAAATGCAAGGGTGATGCGTGCAAGTTACACACAAAACCTTTTTGGTCGCGGTTTGCTAAAGGTGACCATGAAGCGGGCCGTGGCTAAGGTGCCAGGACCGCCCGAGTACCTCCTTCTTGAGGACGGCACCATTGTACGGGCGCTCGTTGGCGCGCCGGAAGGAACGCCAACTCTGGTGCTCTCAGATGCCGCCAAACGGCTCAATATTGGTTGGGCGGGCGAGTGGGAGCCGGTCGCGATGGCGCAAACCGCAAGTTTCCTTCAGCAATCTCATCCAGAAGTGGCCTGGAGCCTACAAATGGATGCCGAAGGAGTGATATCCTTAAGAGGTGGCGATCGCACATCGATTCGTCTGGGTTCCTCTGACCGGCTGGACGAAAAACTGGCCAAGCTGAGCGAAATGATTAGGTTGGACCCAGAAATCTTGAACCGTGTGAAACGGATCGTGTTAGTCTCGCCGCAAGACCCGATGATCGTCGAAGCACCGTGAAGAGCCCGTTTCCGCAAAATAGTAATTCCAACTCCGCATACCTGGCCATGGGTGCAATGAGCCTCTTGGTGGGCCTGCTGATCGGCCTTGCCTGGATCACGAAAGACGCCGGTACCGGCCGCCTGCAAAATCTTCCGCCCGAAGTGCGTGACCGCTTGCGCCGCGGCGATACGGTGGAGGTGGAGCGGCAAGTCGAGGACCTTCAAGCTCAAGTGCGCACTCTGCGCGATCAGATCACCCGGTATGAAGTCACACTCTCAAAGGAGTCTGGCAACTCGAAGGCACTGAACGACGCTCTCCAGGAACTGAAAATCTCGGCAGGGCTTACCGAACTGGTCGGGCCCGGCATCGTGGTGACGCTGCAGGACAGTCGCCGCCCAGACTTGCCGCCCGAAGCCGGAATTATTCATGATCGCGATATTCTGCCTATCGTGAACGAACTTCGCGCCGCTGGCGCAGAGGGCGTCGCGATTGGCAATCAGCGCGTGGTCGCCAGCACGTCCATCCGGTGCGTGGGGCCGGTGGTGCAAGTGAACGGCGTCGGTCAAGCCGCCCCTATCGAAATTTACGCACTAGGCGACCCGGCCGAGCTCTCGCAGGCGCTGGAACTCCCCATGGGCGTCCTGTTCGAATTGCGCGAAACCGATCCTACGATGGTAAAGGTCGAGCAGCTGAAAGAGATCAAGCTGCCGGCATTCAGCGGGGCGACGAAGCTCACTCTATCCCGCGTGCCAGAGGCGAAGAAGTAAGTGTTCCTCTTTGCGCTCATCTGTTTGGTGCTGGGCCTAACCATTGGTCTGTTGCTGAATCAGGGCCTATCGGGCGACCTCGCCACTTATTTGGCGGTGTCGTGTTTGGCGGGCTTGGACACGGTGTTTGGTGGCTTGAGGAGCCAGCTCGAAAAGCGGTTCGACACCGCCGTGATGCTCACCGGGTTCTTCAGCAACATCCTGATTGCGTTCTTCCTGAGCTGGCTCGGCGACCGCATCGGAGCGAACATCTATCTGGTCTGTGCGTTCATCTTTGGCCAGAGAATCTTCATCAATTTGTCTGTCATTCGGCGGTTGCTCCTGCAAAAGTGGCAAGATAACCGAACCAAAAAACAGCAAGCACAACAGGCTGAGGCACTGGCCCAGCCGCAGGAATCGCGATCATGAGTAATGCGACTGAATTGGTTTTGGATCTTGGTACTTCGAAGGCTTCGTTGGTCGTCGCCGAGCTAGACGATCACGGCGATGTCGCCATTCGCGACCTTTTTGTGGTGCCGATGCGCGGCATGCAGCGCGGCGTCATTGTGGACCTGGACGAGGCGGTGCAATCGCTCAAAGAGTGCGAGCGCTTGGTGGCGTCTCAGGGCATCAAAAGGGAAGTCACCGTGAGCGTGAACGGAGCCCACTTGGAGGGAATGAACGCCCAGGGCTTCCAGCCGATTTTCCCGCCCAATCGGGCCATCCACCGCGAAGACGTTCTTCACGTGGTCAACCACAGCCGCCAAGTGACTCCCACTCCGGATCGCGAGCAAATCCTTGCGCTGCCACGAGAGTTCCGTATTGACGGCCAGCGGGGCATCATGCGCCCAGTGGGTATGAGCGGCAACCGCCTGGAAGTCCTGACGCACTTGGTCACCGGGCACATCGCACACCTCTACAACGTGGAGAGAGCCGTGGATGCGGCGGGCTTCAAGGTCCGGCAGATGGTCCCAGCGCCGTTCGCCTCGGGCATGGCCATGCTCAGCGAAGAAGAACGCGGCGCGGGTTGCGTGGTCGTGGACCTAGGCGCAGGAACCACGGGCGTCAGTATTTTTTCTCAGGGCTGCGTCGCGGGGACGGCGTGCATCCCTCTGGGCGGCCAGAACGTTTCCGGCGATGTCAGCAAGCTCCTCAAAATGACGCTGGAAGAAGCGGACCGGCTGAAAATGGAGCACGGCCGTGCGATCCTCGGCACCCTCAAGGAAGACTCGACCGTCGAAGTTCGCCAGATCGGGCAGAGCTCGCCGCGCCACTTGCAGAGGCGCGTGCTGTACGAAATCATCGAAGCGCGAATGCGCGAAATCGCTCTGCGCGTTCGCGACCAAGTCGAGCGGAGCGGTATGCTTGGCACCTTGCCAGGCGGTCTCGTGATCACGGGAGGCGGCTCGGCGATGCCGGGCGTGGCTCAGCTCTTTGCGAAGGTTTTGCGCGAGCCCAATGTGCGGGTCGCTGCTCCCCGAATGAGCGGCAAAGCAGGTTTGCGGGCCTCACAGCCCGAGTTTGCAAGCGTATG
>JALHPH010000152.1 GCA_022842565.1 Fimbriimonadaceae bacterium | reverse complement strand
CCATGATCTGTAGCATCCATTTGGTCCCTTCGCGGCAGGGGGTGCACTTGCCGCAGCTTTCCATGGCGTAGAACTGCGCGGTCCGCCAAATGAACTTGACGATGCAGGTCTTTTCGTTCAAGAACATCGCTGCGCCGCTGCCAACCATCGAGCCGACCTCCGACATCTCTTCGTAACCGATCACCGCGCGGTCGCAAGCCTCAGCATTGATGATGGGCACGCTCGAGCCGCCGGGCACACAAGCCTTCAGCGCCCCGCCCTTGATGCCCCCAGCAAGCTCCAGAAGCTCCATGAGCGTCGTTCCAAACTCGATCTCGTAGTTGCCGGGCTTGTTCACATGGCCGCTGACCGAGAACAGCTTGGTGCCGCGCGAATTTCGGGTGCTGGCGCCCAGGGTGGCGTACCATTCGCCGCCGCGGTCCACAATGGCGGGCGCGCAGGCATAGGTCTCCACGTTGTTGATGAGCGTCGGGCTGTCCCAAAGTCCGGCAATGGTGGGCAGCGGTGCGTGTGGGAATTTGAGGCGGGGCATGCCGCGCTCGCCCATCAGGCTGCTCATGAGCGCGCTCTCTTCGCCGCACTCGTAGCTTCCCGCACCCATGTGCAGATAGAGGTCGAAATCCTTGCCGCTGCCCTGAATGTTTTTGCCCAAGTACCCGGCGGCGTAGGCCTGGTCAATGGCGTTGCGAAGCGATCGCGCCGCATCCACAAACTCACCGCGGATATAGATGTAGCCGATGTCGCCCTGGGTGGCCAGTGCGGCCAGCGTCATTCCCTCGATCAGCAGGAACGGCGTGGTCTCCATCAACTGCTTGTCTTTGAATGTCCCGGGCTCGCCCTCGTCGGCGTTGCACAACACGTAGTGCTTCTTCCCGTGCGATTTGTCCTTCGGGATGCCGTTCCACTTGATCCAAGTGGGGAAGCCTGCGCCGCCACGACCGCGCAGACCGCTCGCCTTCACGTGGTCGATGATGGCCTGCCGCTCCATGCCCAGGGCTTTCTGCAAGGCGGAGTAGCCGCCATTGGCCTTGTAGCCCTCCAGGGTCCGGAACTCCGGCTTGTGCGCGTGTTCGAAAAGCAGCTTGTACTCAGCCATAGCGTCTAGCTGATTCTACTAGCTTCGCGCGCCGGAAGTTTTGTTGTTCAGGCTCGGCGTTGCTTTCGGCGTCGCATGAGAGCCAGCGCCGGAATTCCCAGTGCGACCATGGTCATCGGCTCGGGGACGGCGTAGGTGATCGTTCCGCGCAGGGCTGCTGGTCCGTTTTCCGAGTGCTGAACAAAGTTCATCTTCAGTCGGTCTAGCCGCCAGCTGTTCGTGCCGGTCTGGGTGTATGAAATCTCTTGAATCAGGAACGAGCCGCCGAGCTGATTGCTTCCGCGATGCTAAAACCCGACATCCAGTCCAGGGCGACCCGGGTCGGCAAAGGAAGCGCGCATTGCGTTTGCATACGATCCAACTTGGAGAGGTTGGTTCAGTTGGTTGGTGCCGATCAGGGCAGACATGAAGTCGGTAGAGATCGGATTTTTCATCGAACTAATCGTGATGAAATCGGGCCCAATGGTGCCGCGCTGGGAGAGCGAGACCCTTAAGAAGTTCATATCACTCGCGCCCAGGCGGTACTGGATATCTCGCGTTTCCCCAAGACCAATAAAGTCGCCTGGTTCCGACTTGAATTGGAAGCGCAGCCACTGGGCTTGGCTGACGCTGGCCAAAAGCAGGGCAGTGACGGCAAAAACGCCCTTGATCGGGCGCAGAGAGATTGAGTAGTTCACCGGTTGATTACTCCTTGCCCCCATTATAGCCATGATCACAATAAATCTCAAGTCGAACAGTTTACGGGTTTGAGGAAAGCTAGTACCTAATAGAGTCAGCACAGTTCCTAACCGTTTTCAATTGGATTTCCATTGCGATCAAGGAGCTTTCCATTCGCCATCACAACAACATAGGATTCATCGGCATTATATAAGCTGACCGAATTTCCAGCATTCTCAGGATCCCACCAGCGATATCCGTCCGCATCAGGGATTGCCTCACCTAGCCAGTTAGCCGGGATATGATGGGGCCGTGCTTTGCCTGAAAGCATGTCTTGAAGGGAAGGGCGTTCGTCCATTGTCAACCTAACGAACAACTCCTGTCAGAAGTTTCATTGATACACGCGCAAAAAGGAGCACCTTGATGGGTGCTCCTATTTAGATTCCTGACTGCGCCTTTACGCAGCCGCTTTACGAGCGTGCAGCCATTTCTCGAAGCTGATGACCGGCAGGATGATGGTGCCGGCGAGCAGCGAATAGAGAAGCGCTTTGCCATCGAGCGCAGCCGTCTGGAAGATCGACTGGAACGGCGGCGCATAGATGAACGCGGCCTGCAGCACTAGCAGCGCGCCGATCCCCACAAACACGGCCTTGTTCGAAAACAGTCCAATGCGGAAGATAGAATCGCGGAGCGACCGGCAGTTCAGCATGTAGAAAATCTGGAACATGATGACGGTGGTGACCGCCATGGTCTGCGCTTCGGCCAGAACGGTCGCCTTGGTCAGCAGCCCAGCATCTACCTTTGGCAGCTCGCTGTAGTATTCGTAAAGGAAGAGTCCGACCGCGCCGAGGGCCATGAGCGTGGCCGCAACAAACGTGCGGATCACCACGAACTTGTTCAAGATTGGCTCCTTTTGGTTGCGCGGCTTGCGCGTCATCATGTCGGGTTCGCTTGTCTCGAAAGCGAGCGGCAACGCCAATGCGACCGAAGCCACCAGGTTAATCCAGAGCAGCTGCGGCGGCAGCATCGGAAGCAAAAGCTCCTTATTTTCGAACGGGAAGAACGCCACGGCGAAGATGAGGATGAGCGCAAGTCCGAGGTTGGTCGGCAGCAAGAACGCGAGCGACTTCACCAGATTGTCATAGACGCGTCGTCCCTCTTCGACGGCGGCCACGATGCTGGCGAAGTTGTCGTCCGTCAGCACGATGTCGGCGGCCTCTTTGCTGACGCTCGTCCCGGTGATTCCCATCGCAATGCCGATATTGCTTTGCTTGAGCGCGGGGGCGTCATTCACGCCGTCGCCGGTCATCGCCGCGACTTCGCCATTGTCTTGCAGCGCGCGTACCAGTCGTAGCTTGTGCTCTGGGGCGACGCGGGCAAAAACGTTGGTCTGGCGCACGACCTGGCGCAGGTCGGTGTCGCTTGTCCGTTCCAGTTCCTCGCCAGTGACGGCAGCCTTGCCGTCGCGGATGTTCAGCTGTTCGGCGATGGCCTCAGCGGTCTTCTTGTGGTCGCCGGTGATCATCTTCACGGTCACGCCCGCGCCGTGCACCACCTTAATGGCCTCGATCACCTCTTGGCGCGGCGGGTCAATCATGCCCTGCAGGCCCACGAGCGTAAAGCCCGACTGCACGTGGTCCATAGTCAGCTCGCTGTGCCCGGCAGGAAGCACCTTGCACGAGACTCCCAGCACGCGCATGCCTTGGGCTGCCAGTCGGTCGACTTCGGCATGAACAAGGTCCACATCGGCGTTGTCGCACCGTCGAAGCACGGCCTCGGGTGCGCCTTTCATTACGACGATTCGCTGACCGTCGATCTCGTGCAGCGTCGCCATGAATTGGTGCTCCGACTCGAAAGGAATCGCATCGATGCGCGAATAGGTTTTGCGCAGCTCGTCCACCGGCATGCCGGCCTTCTCCGCCACGGCCACCAGGGCCCCTTCCGTGGGGTCGCCGGTGATTTTCCAATGCCCTTCAGTCAGCTCGAGCGTCGCATCCGAGCAGAGCGCTCCAAACTGCACGAGTTGGCGCATTTCGGTCGCCGCGAAGTCGCGCGCTTGGCCGTCCTTTTTGAATTCGCCGACGGGCTCGTAACCAACTCCTGTCACCTGGACTTCGCCAATTTCGGGCGTCCAGAGCGACTGAACGGTCATCTCGTTCTTGGTGAGGGTGCCGGTCTTGTCGCTGCAGATGGTACTGGTGCTGCCCAGGGTCTCAACTGAGGGAAGTGTGCGCACAACCGCGCGGCGATGCGCCATGCGCTGTACACCGATGGCCAGCGCGATGGTCACCACCGCAGGGAGACCCTCAGGGATCGCGCCCACCGCCAGCGTGATGGCAAAGATGAGCGACTCTTTAATGCCAGTCATCATGTCGGTGCCTTGGCTCATGGAGCGCGCGGTTCCGACGATCACCATGAGTACGGCAACGACCACGATTCCTACCGTAAGGATCTGACCAATCTGGTGGAGGGATTTGCTGAGCGGGGTTTCGATTTCAGTCGCTTCGCTCAGAAGCGTATTGATGCGGCCGAGCTCGGATTTGCCGCCGGTCGCGGTCACCACGCCGATGCCAGTGCCTTGGGTTACCAACGTGCCGCCGAAGGCCATGTTGAGCCGGTCGCCGAGCGGCGCCGCGGCTTCTACTTCGATCAGGTTCTTCTCGGCTGGGACGGATTCCCCCGTGAGCGCGGCCTCTTCGATCAGGAGCGTCTTGCACTTCACCAGGCGCATATCGGCGGGGACTCGGTCTCCGCTGGACACCTGCACCAGGTCGCCCGGCACCAGTTCAGCGACTGGGAGCGAACGAGTTTTGCCCTCGCGGATGACGTTCGCAAATTCAGGAACAAAATCTTTCAGTGCCTCAATCGCCTTTTTGGCGCGCGCTTCTTGCACGTAGCCAATGATCGCATTGAGCATCACGACAGTGAGGATCACCAGACCATTTTTGATGCCATCCACGGGGTCCACCACGATGGCGACGCCCGCGCTAGCGATGAGCACCCAGATGAGGGGGGAGTTGATTTGTCGCCACAAAAGCTGGAGTGCGGTCTCGCCCTTCTTCTTGGCCAAAACGTTCGGGCCATAAGTAGCCAGCCGCGTGGTGGCTTCAGCCTGAGTGAGGCCTTCATCACCTACTCCGAGTTCGGCGAGAGCCTTTTCAACAGGCAGCGTGTGCCAAAGAGCCGTGGGCGCTTGGAGGGCAGATTAACTTACGGGTACCCATTAAAACATTTTCATATAAAAAATTGGATTGTG
>JALHPH010000151.1 GCA_022842565.1 Fimbriimonadaceae bacterium | reverse complement strand
CTCTTCGGCCCGGTCGTCTAGTGGTTAGGATGCCGCCCTGTCAAGGCGGAGGTCGCGGGTTCAAGTCCCGTCCGGGCTACCACGCTTTGCCAGCCATTCCATTCCTTGGAGAATAGAGGTGGCATGGAATCGGCGACAATTTTTGTAGTCGCTCGTGGAGCGCTTTCATCCCTGGCTGCTCGGAAGCATGATGCCCCAATAGGACCAGCGCGAGGCCCGATTCCGTCGCAGAAACAATCTCGTCATGTCGGGCTTCGCCCGTCACGAGTACCTGGGCTCCTGCGGCGACAAACGATGGCCAAAGGCTTGTGCTTGCTCCGCCCGCAACGCCGACCCTGTTGATTGCCACATCCTCCGACCCAAAAACGCTGGGACGGCAATCGAATTGGTCTGCGCATGCCGATGCCAGCTGCGCGAGGGAATGGGCGTGGGGAAGCGTTCCTACGCGCCCGTAGCTGGGCCCAAGTTGGTCGCGCAGGGCGATCCAGTCCATGGCTGGGGTCTCATAGGGGTGCGCGGAGGTCAGGGCTTGTTGCACGGCTATGCGCCTCCCTTCGGGCACCGTCATTTCGATTCGTACTTCCTGTACCTTCTCTTTCTCGCCCGGCTGGCCGATCGTCGGCTGCGCGCCGTCGCCGGGCATGAACGTGCCCTCACCGGGGATTAGGAAAGCGCAGCGCCTGTAGTTACCGATAACGCCGGCTCCCGCGTTCGAGAGTGCATCGATCAGGGATTCCTCGTGACCGGCGGGGACAAAGGTCACCAACTTCCACTGGATTGTCTCGCGAGCTTCGCCGCAATCCTCCAGGTCGATCAGGCCGAGCGCGTGCGCGAGGGCGTCGGTTACGCCTCCGCTCGCGGCGTCCCACTGTGTATGGAAACCGATCACAGCGATGTCGTCGCGCAGGCAAGCCGCCAGAACGCGGGCTTGGATCGAGCGCAGATCAAGCCGGCTGATCGGATCCCAAATGGGTGGGTGGTGAGCGACGATCAGGTTGGCCCCGGCGGTTTTGGCGGCCTCGATGCAGTTAAGCGTCACGTCTAGCGTCACCATGACCCCGGTAACCAGCGCGTGCGGATCGCCCACTTGCAGCCCCACTCGATCCCAAGAAGTGGCCGATGACGGGGGAGCGAGGTTATCGAGGATTGCGTGAAGTTCACGGACAGTGGCCATTCCCGCAAGCATACGCAAAAATGAAGAGAGGCAGCAGGATTAACCTGCTACCTCTGCAAATCCGAGCGAAGACCTTCCTGATTCAGGTTCGGCTTTCCGGCAAAACCGGGCAAGCTTCTGAATCGCGGCTTCCGAAACCGGGTCGAGCTTTACGGGGCTGGTCATTGCCAGCTCGAGCAGCGCGTAGGCTTCATCAACCGTTAGGTCCAGTTCGGAGCTTTTTTGGCGGAATGCCATATGATTGCCTCCTAGGGACGTTGTATCAATTGCGAGTCCAACCCGTGTGGAATGAACCCTCACGTATTGTACGGTGGTAGGACGCAAAAATTCACCCCATGTTCCTTGGTTTTTTGCCGGATAGTCCTTAAATGGGTAGAATGCCCTAGTGCCCAAGGGCGAATATTTGCAGTACGGCGGCCTAGCGCTTCTGGGAGGAGTGATGATGCGGTCGCCAAGATTCATGGCCATCGCGTGCCGCGCCCCCAATGGCGAGATTCTCACCAAAGTGGAGGAACTGGAGCGTCACTGGCTTTTCCGACAAAAGTGGCTTAAGCTACCTTTCCTGCGCGGAACCCTCGCAATTCTCGATTCGATGGTCATCGGAAACCGGAGCCTGAAGTACTCCGCGATGATCCAGATTGATCCCCGCTACCCCGACCCTGCGGCGAGCGACGAAGAAAAGGCGAAGCTCAAGGATCAGAAGCAGCCCTCGCAAGTTGCCACCAATGCAGCCGTTTTTGCCGCGGTGGCCATGGGCCTTGTTCTGGGATTCTTAGTATTTAATGTTCTGCCAAACTTTGTGGCAGAAACACTACGGTTTGCAGGTGTTCGAAATGGAACTGCAATCAACTATGCCGCGGAGTCCATTAAGGTCATCTTCTTTTTGGCCTATGTATGGGGACTCGGCTTTATGCCCGAAATCAAGCGGCTCTACCGTTTTCACGGCGCCGAGCATAAAGCTATCAACGCCTTGGAGGCGGAGCAGCCGATTGATCCTCAGCACTGTTCTGCGCAGACGCGCATCCACCCTCGCTGCGGCACGAGCTTTGCGATCATTGTTCTAATCGTCGGATTCCTGTTCTCACCGCTGGTGCCGCGGTATCCCATCACGGGCCAGCAAGGCAACTTTTTTCAGGATGTCCCCGTCCGGCTCGGGCTAGAGCTGCTACTCCTGCCGATCATCGCGGGCGTGAGCTACGAACTTCTCCGATTTGCAGGCAAGATGCGAAACGACAAATGGGTGAACATGGCCTTTGCGCCTGGAATGTGGACTCAGCTCATCACAACCCAAGAGCCCGATCAGTCGCAAGTGGAGGTCGCAATCGTCGCGCTTCATAAAGTGCTGGAGGCCGAAGGCGAAACTTACGATAGAGGAGCCACAACGATTGAGAGCTCTGATTGGACGCCAGCGACGGACGAAGAGCTCGCGGCACTAAGCGGCTTGCAGGGATCCGACGATAAACCAAAGAGTCCAGATAGAGAGATAGGCGCCTGACCCGATCGCGCAGGCCCGCTTGATGAATTCCAGGTGGGTCTGCGAAAATTTGAGGATCACCACCCACGCAAGAAGGAGCGTGAGCGCTTTCACCCCCGCAAAGAGCCATTCGCTGGTCTCGATGATCGGGCGCATGAGGGGGTTCAGCTCCACAATCAGCCCTTGTTGGTGCAGTAAATCGGTCACGATAAGGTCTACAAACCCGATCGCAAGAAGGAGGAGTAGCCACCGAGTGGGGAATAGCTGTCGAAACCGCTGCTGCATAGCGACTACTGTACGCCAAGTTGCGTGCCAGCCAAACTCGTATTTTCAAGAGTTCTGTAGATGCGATCGATTCCGCTTCGGACCGCTGAACTGCTGGCGGTAGTGTGGTTCACCATCACAACCACGATGAGTTCTCGGCCCTCTTTGGTGCGCAAGTAGCCGCTCAGACTATTGACGCTATTGAGCGTGCCGGTCTTACCTTCGAAGCTCACGCCCTCGAGTCGGGTTCTCAGAGTTCCGACGCCTGGCCGGGCGAGCCCGGCTCGAAAGGCCTCTGACCAAGGCTGCTTATCCGCCCAGCGGAACGTTCGGGCCAGGGCATGAGGCGTGATGAGATTATGTCGGCTGAGTCCTGAGCCATCCATCGCAACAAAGGCTTTGTCTCCAGCCCCGACGGTGCGTTCCATAAACTCCTCTGCTGCGGTGCGAGCCACCGGATAGCTCGATTTGCCGTTTTTGGTGGCGCCCATCAGCAGAAGATGCTCGCCATACAGGTTGTCGCTGGGTTGCAGGCAGTCGCGAACCATGTCGATGAGTTTTGGGCTTTTGATGACAAAGGTTGGTTCGCCTGCAGGCATCTCTTCGGTTGGCCGGAGCTCCGAGCCAAAGACCCTGGCGACGGCTTGGTCCGGCTCGGGTTGGGCGTAGGTGTCCAACTGCGTGGGCGCAGTGGGAAGTGTGCCCAGCACTCGCAATTCGCCGGTCAAGGCGTTGTAGACCATTCGTGCGCCGCCCGAATCGGGCTCGCGCGTGATTTTGACGCCGTATTCTGCGGGCAGGGGGCGCAGTTCACCGTTCTCGGCCCAGAGTTCAAACCCCGCGCGATCCATACTGAGCGCGGTGATTCTGGGCGCATAGCGATTGACCAAGTCATCAAACTCCCAGGTGTCGGGGACACCCTCGCGATAGGCTTGGCGAACCCAGACCGAGCCGCGTGCCTCTGCTGCGAGTGTTTGCGCGGCGGCGAGCCACTGCTCCCTGGTCAGGGTAGGATCGCCAGGCGCATCGATGTAAGTGGCATCGGTGGTTGCCCAAATTCGGGTGCTCTGCTGAAAGTCAGGACCCAGCCTATGAAGCGCAAAGAGGGAAGAAATGACTTTCTGATTGCTCGCGGGGACAAAACGAGTGTTTGCATTCCGTTGATACAGCACTCTGCCATCCGGTCGCATTACGACCACGCCCACCCAAGCGCCCTTGAACGCGGCCTGATCAGCAATTTGCTTATCGATGGTTTGGGTCAGGGAACCTTGAAGCAGGAGCGCTGGAATCAGGAATGAGTGCATGGCTGGGATTGTGTCACGAACCAGGGTACAGTCGCGACATGCGTTTAGACGGTCGCCAAATTGACGAGCTTCGTCCTTTCACGATGGAGCGCGGCTTTGCGAAGTTTGCCGAGGGCTCCTGCCTCATCCGAATTGGGGATACTCACGTGCTGGTGACTGCGACGGTCGATGACCGCGTCCCGCCTTTCATGAAAGGGCAAGGGAAGGGGTGGCTCACCGCCGAATACTCGATGCTGCCGCGCTCGGGCCGCCAGCGCAACCAGCGCGACGCCAATCGCGGCCCGAATGGCCGTAGCATGGAAATCCAAAGATTGGTCGGGCGTGTGATGCGCTGCGCCACGAACTTGGAGTCCATGGGAGAGCGCACGATCACGCTCGACTGCGACGTGATTCAGGCCGACGGCGGTACGCGCACGGCTGCCATTACAGCCGCCTATGTGGCCACCATCGATGCCATGCGGTGGATGGTGAAACAGCGAATGATCCGCGATATTCTCATTCCGGAGCCCGTCGCCGCCATCAGCGTGGGGATCGTGAGGAACGTCGAAGTGTTGGACTTGGATTACGCCGAAGACAGCACCGCGCAAACTGATATGAACGTCGCGATGACGGAATCGGGGAAGTTCCTCGAGGTCCAAGGAACTGCCGAGGCCCAACCGTTTAGTGCCGAGACGCTCGGAAAAATGTTGGCGCTCGCCAAGCGGGGAATCGGCACCCTGATCGAAATGCAAAAAACAGTGCTGGAATCCGATTGATTTGGAAACAATTTGTGAGGCAAGGCGCGTTATAATAAAAAGACGCTGAATTCTTTCGCAAGAAAGGAACGGGGGACCCATTCTTTGGGGCGAATGTG
>JALHPH010000150.1 GCA_022842565.1 Fimbriimonadaceae bacterium | reverse complement strand
GCCCTGGTTGATGGGGCCGGGCATGCCGAACTCATCGGGGAACTGGGCCAGCTTATTCACCGGATCCTTAAAGATCCCTTCGTTCTTGATATACGGGTAAACGATGTGCTTCCAAGACTTACGCTCAGTCACTTGTACGCCGTGGAACCGAGGGAAAAAGATCTGGTCATTGTCATCCATATACATCTGGGATGCAAGGCCAATCTGCTTAGTATTGCTCAGTGCGACGGTGGTCTTGGCGGCCACGCGCGCCTGAGAAAGGACAGGGAAGAGAATTGCCGCGAGGATTGCGATGATCGCGATCACGACCAGCAATTCGATGAGCGTAAAGGCATTATTGCGAGCTTTCATGGGGGGAGTCTCCGTTGACATTCATGAGATAAAAGGTTTGGGTGGGGGCGCTGTGCTGGCCCTCACATCAAGCTGAAGGGGATAAATACGTTGTTTCCATTTCACCGGCTCCTTCTGAATCATGTCGACCAGAAGGTTTGTCGCATCCCGAGCCATGTCTGGAATCGGTTGTCGCACACTCGTTAGACGGGGAGAACTGAGATTACATTGGTCCAGGCTATCGAAACCGACGACCGAAATGTCCTCGGGAACGCGCAGGCCCGCACTCTGTAGAGTACGCATGAGACGGAACGCGACGTCATCCGACCAGACAAAAAGGGCGGTAGGTGCGTCAGCGCTCTGCAACGACTGGACAATATCGTCAAGGGGATCATCAGGTGTTGGCACCATGTAGTGGTGGCGCGGATCGACTGGGAGCTTCGCTCCTTCGAGCACGTCGCGATAGCCGTTGAATCGATCGTTCGAGCTGACCGAGTGGATTCCGCCCCGAACCATGCCGATGCGGCGGTGACCCAGGTCGACCAAATGCTGCGTGGCGATGCGACCGCCGGCGTAGTTGTCTGCATCGACGAACGCCGCAGCCGCGTGGTAGCTGCGGGTGAAGAAGAGAACCGAGGGGATTTGGCGATCGAAAATCTCGTTTACTAACGGGTCGTTGCCGTCGCGTAGCAAAAGCACGCCGTCTGCGCGACCATCGGTAAGCATCGATATTTCAGCCTCGGTGGATTCGGCGCGACGGGTGTGCAGGAGGAGGTCAAAATCTCGTTCGACCGCTGCTTCGCAGACGCCGTGCATGATTTCGCTGATGAAGCTGGACCAGTGCGAGAAGAAGCTAGCGTACTGAAAAACGATGGCGATGGATTGCGAGCGGCGAGTGGCGAGGGTGCGGGCGATGGCGCTCGGCCGGTAATCCAGCATGCGTGCGGCGTCCAAAACGCGTTGTCGCGTGTCGCCGGAAATGCGGGCGTCCACATCGCGCCCGTTCAAGACATAACTGACTGTAACCTTGCTGACTCCAGCGAGATTGGCTACATCTTGAATTGTGACTCTTTGGCTCATGGTGCGCCTTTGCTGAACCGTTTCAGTAAGTATATCATCGAATGGCGAAAATGGAAGGATTGGCGGCAAAAATGTTAAAAAGAGTTAGCTGTGGACCGGTTTTCGTGATAACATGAGGTGGGTGCTGAATCGTTTCAGCACATCCATTTGAGGCAAGAATGAAGAAAGAAATGTCGTCTGGCGCAGTGATGGCCGTGATCGCCCTCATGCTGGTGGCCGTCATCGCCCTGTTTATGTTCCAGGGACGACCGCCTGCAACCCCCGAGGACGCAGGCGCAGGTCTTCCGGCGAAAGCGGGCGGCGGCACGGTAGACCCTGCCGAAGCGCCCGCTGGTAGCCGACCTGGCGGTCCCTAGCCGCGCGAAACGTGAATCTGGACCGTTCCACCGCCGAACTGGTTCGGATTCACTGGCCCTTGAACCACCTCGCCGTTCACGCTTACAGCCGTGACGGGTCCCTTGCCTGTCATTTCGATGTCGGCAACGCATCCGCGGAACTGCCGTCGGACCTTCACGTTGTCCCATTGAGACGGACCCTCACCAAAGACTAGGCCCTCGCGAGTGGCCCGTACTCCGCACAGCCAGTCAAGCCCCATGCGGTGCATCCAGGCTGAGGAACCGGTGTACCAAGTCCAGCCGCCGCGCCCTTCGTAGGGCGAATCGGGACCATCCACATTGCCCGGCATCACATAAGGCTCTGCGGAATACCGTGTCGCGTCACGGGCGTGCTTGGCGGGGTACATGGCCTGGTAGATTTCGTAGGCTTCGTCCACTTGGCCCTCTTTCGCCATGGCCATTACCGCCCAGGTGCTCGCGTGTGAATACACGCCGCCGTTCTCTCGGAGTCCAGGTGCGTAGCGGGTGATATAGCCGATGTACGGATCGACCGCTGAGTAGGCGGGCGTCAGCAAGAGCATTCCGTAGGGCTTGCTGAGGTGCTCTCTGGCACTCGCAAGCGCCTGCTTCGCTCGGTCTGGCGATGCGATGCCGCTGATGACGGCCCAGGTCTGCGGGTTCAAGAAGATCGAGCCCTCTGAGTTCTCATGACTTCCGAAGGGGCGTCCGTCGTCGCGCGTGCCAGCGATGTACCAATGCCCGTCCCAACCGTGGGTTTCGACCGCCATTTGCAGCCCCATCGCCGCAGCGTGTAGCTGGGCCGCGCGGCCCGAATCACCAATCTGCGATAGGAGTGGATGCAGCCGCTCTAAGATGTCGAAGAGGAACATCGCGAGCCACACGGATTCGCCCTTGCCCTCGATCCCGGCGTGGGAAAGACCGTCATTCCAGTCTCCCGCTCCAATGAGGGGCAATCCACGCGGCGAGAGCCGGTTGAGCGACCGGTCGATGCCGCGCAACATGTGGTCGAGCAGCGTGCCCGTTTCGCCGAACTGCTGAGTGGTCCTATTGAGGAATCGATGCCGACTCTCGAGGGCGTTCAGGTCGTTGGTTTCATCCAGATAGGCGAGCGTTGCGTGCGACAGCCAAAGACACGTGTCGCTATGGTGGCTTTCGGCGATGATCGGCGTGCCGGGGTGCCACCAGTGACGAACGCCGCCATCCTCGTACATCGCTTCGGCGTGCAAACCGATCTGCTTAAGGGTGCGCTTCGGGTCATAAGTGAGCGCAATCAGGCTGTCTTGCAGCTGATCCCGGTAGCCGTAGGCTCCGCCCTGTTGGTAGTAGGCGCACCGGGCTTCCATTCGGCCGATGACTGTTTGGTTCTTGAACCAAACATTGTTGAGCAGATTGAAAACGGGGTCCGGCGTGTCTACCGTTGTTGCCTCGTGAAGCTCAGACCAGTGCCTTCGCACCTTTTCAAGCGCGGTACGGGCCTCTGCCTCGCCGATCGACTTGGCTCGGGCGAGGCAGCTACGGGCATCGTCTTCTGTTCCCAGAACAAAGACCACCGTGCGCGTTTCGCCAGGTGCCAGTTTGAGCCCGACCACTGCACAGCCAATTGGGTCATCCCAGCGGCCAGTAGAATCGTGCGCCACTCGCTGCAAAAGTCCCTCGGGCCGAATCATCGAGCCAGGAGTGCCGAGGAATGCCGCCTTGTCGCCAAACCAAGTCACTTCATCGCCGCCGCTCACGCTGTGGTATGCCACGAACGGGAGCTTCTCCTGCAGCCGACTGTTTTCGGTCAGGCCCGTATGCTTCCAGGCGGTCATGATCGGCCCTTCGATCTTGGTTTCAATGAAGAGGCGGTGGAATTCGCGGTGCCAGTCCGATTGCGGCCCCAAGAACCAATCCACAAAGCTAGCCAGCTCGAGCGAGGCCGGTCTGTCGCGGTGGTTCGTCACTTCCACCATCGCAAACTCGGCGTCCACATCGGTGGCTACAAACGTGGTGTGTTTGGTCTCGATACCAAAAAGTCTTCGCTCAAAGACGGTGTAGCCGCCGCCATGCCGCACAAACTCCTCTTCGGCCGGGATCTCGGTCGGCATGTACGTGGTGGACCAAAGCTGCTCGCGATCGTCGGTATCGACCAAGTAAATCCAGCGACCAAAGCGGTCCACTGAGAGGTCCTGATCCCAACGGGTTAGGCGCTGAAGCTGGGAGTTTTCGATCCACGAAAAGCCGCCGCCCAGGTGCGAGAGAACCAGCCCATAGCGCGAGTTGGACATCACGTTGATCCAGGGCCGCGGCGTGTGGAGGTCGGTGATACAGTACTCCTTACCATCCGGCGAGAAGAAGCCGTAAGGGGTTGTCAAACGCGTTTCGAAGGGAAGGGTGCTCATAGGTTTTGCGAGGTTTCGAGGGTCACATCAACCCGCACCGGAAGGCGTGGAATTGAGATTTCTTGAGAATTGGGTGAGACGGGTGCGCCATTGATACGGACGGAGCGGACTCCATTGCGCCAGGGCAGGCGCAGCACCAATGGGACGATTTTTCGGAGCTTGCCGCTGATCTGAAAAGTGGCTTCGTTCGATTTTAACCTACCTGTCAAATTCACGGGGCCATACATGGTCGGCATGTCGCGCGCGATGAGGCCGTGCTCGCCGGTCATCCAGCTTGGTTTGATGCCGAGACCGAAGACAAGCTTGCCGTCGGATTCGCGCTCGTGAATCAGCATCAGGCGCAGAGATTTGATGTAGTCCGAGCCGACCCACGTGTGGGGCATGTCGCCGATCCACCGGCCCGGCTCTGGGTCCAGGTAGCCGACCTCGGCCCAGTGCTTCCAGCCGAGCGGCCGAATGTCGCGCATGAACCAATTCATCATGTGGTGCGCGCGCTCGGGTTCGCCCAGCAACACCATGGCCGCCAGCACGCGAACTTCGTAGGGCGTGTAATCACGCCACTCAATGCGGTTGGCTTCGCGGTCGGTAAAGAACTTCCAATATCGGTCGAATGTGGCGTCAAAGTGCTCGCGGGGGACGTAGCGTAGGCCGCCACAAGGGTAGATGCCGATGGCAGTTGAGGTCGCGTCGAAGTCCCCCAGCTCCACACACCCAGCAATGTACGGAATGTTGTGGTGACGCTGCGTGAACTCGATGGATTCAACGAAGAGCTTCTCAAAATCGCTCGCCATCAAAGCATATTCTTTCTGCGCATTTGGTTGGCCCGCAACCCCGGCTAGGTAGGCCGCATCGCGCAGGCCCTTGACCCCAAAAAAGTCGTCCCAGTACGAGTGGCGATGGTTATCCATGTAGCCCTCATGGCTGGCGGATT
>JALHPH010000149.1 GCA_022842565.1 Fimbriimonadaceae bacterium | reverse complement strand
TGACCGACATCGGCAACCAGGCAGGGAAGATCAGCGGCCATAGCGCCATAGAGACGGCAACACCGGTCATCTCCCAACGCAGAACGCCTAGCCCACTGCTGCGGCGCAGCAATCGCGCGGCCAACACGAACGCAAGGCATTCCATGAGCGTGCCAACAAGATACAGCAAGTTGCCCTTCTGGTCTGCAGCGGTCATCTCAGGCCACTGGAAGCCGATCGCCACGATATAGGCCCCGACCGCTCCCAACGCGATGGCAAACCAGCGCAGCCGCGAGACTTTTTCATGCAACAAGGCAATCGCAAAAAGCGTGGTCCAAAACGGGCCGGTGGTGTTGATGGTCGTGGTTTGGCTGGTGCTCGCCGTGACGAGCGCTGTGTAGTAGATCGCGTGCGCTGGCCCAGCAAGGAGTAAGCCGATCACAAAAGCCTTCAGCGCATCCAGTCCGATCGGGTTGATCACGCCGAGGCGTTCTTTAACCGGGCGGATGCTCGTGAGCAGCATCATGGCCGCGGCGAAGATGCTGAACCGGATGAGGCCGATGGCGACAGGCGTCGCGTCGGCCATGGCTGTTTGAATGGCCCAGTTGACCGGCGCCCAAAGGGCGTTTAGGCCAATGAGGATGAAAAAGGCTCTGCGCGTTTCATTCATTTTCTCCAAGCGGCCCTCCCAAAACCGTCAGGCCGTCAAGTACTGTCCCCTCATCCGAAAACTCTCTTCGCAGCCGCAGGGCGGCGATAGGGCCATGCGTGGCCGATTCTGCCGAACTCGTCACTCGCCCAACGACTTTGCCATCCGGTCCTTTGACCTCGTGCCCCGGCACCAATCTGGCTGTGGTCGAAGCAAGCCTCCACGACCAATTGGTGTGCCCGCGACTGTAAATCCGCATCAGGACTTCCTGCCCCAGGTAGCAGCCCTTGCGGTAGCTGACGTTGCGCGCAACGAACTCCGGTCCCATTTCTGGAAGCAGCGTGGAGCGGTCCACGTCCACACCCCACCTGGGCCGCAGCGCCTCGATGCGCGCGGTTTCGGCCTGCTCTGCTGGCAGCGGCTGACCGAGATCGGGCAGTTCACCGCCAAACCAGGCGACATCCCAGCCGCCGTGGATGCTGCGATCACTGCGCCAAGCCAATGCGTTCGGCGCTTCGATGATGCTCTCCCCGGTCGGGCCCAAAATACGCTCAACAAGAGCAGCCGCCCCGGGACCCTGAACAGTGAACCACCGAGCGGCCGTCACAGGCTCCGCTGTGACATCCTCCATGATCACGTGGTTTCGCACGCGCTCGGCCACTGCCTCCATAGCGTCTGCGTCGGTCACCACGCACCAACTGCCGTTGCGCTGCGGGATGAGCTGGCTCATCGCCTCGATGTGCCCAGTTCGCGTGCACCAACACGCATCCAGCACCCCTGCTTGAAGCACGTCCTGCGTCACTTGGCCCTGAAGCCAATCGCGGACGTCAGCTCCGGTCAGCCGCAGGGCCGCCCGAGACTCCAAAGTCCAGTGGACTGAATCAAGATGCAGCAGTTTGGCAACGGGAGTTGTCATAAAACATGCGGAAAGCGGCCAGAATGAACCCGTGCCGCGCCCCTCTTCTCTATTGTACGGGTTTCATCAGCCCCTCATGTTAAGCGTGAACCCCCTCCTCCTGTTCGGGCTCATCGGGGTTTTCGGGGCGGCTCGGAACGAGGTGCGGCGTTTTGAGGACCACGTTTCGAGCGACATTGCCAGTCAACTGGGTGGCGACCAAAAAGTGGTGACAGTGCGCACCAAGCCCGAAGGCCCATTTGGACCGGCCTTTGCCGACCTCGCTCACGCCACCATCACGGCCAAGAACTTCACAACCGAGGGCCTGCCGCTTTTCACCGACCCTGAACTGCCCAAAACCGGTACCGTGCGCAAACTTAATCTGGAATTGTCCAACTTCGAGCTGAATGGCCTGCGCATACAGCGGCTCAGCGCGGCGATTCCAGATTGCCGGTTTGATGCAGGTTTGGCGATGAAATCGCGACAAATTCGCCTGAGCCAAAGCGGCACAGGACGCGGCTGGGTGGAAGTACTGGAGCAAGACTTAGAACCGTTCATCCTGAAAAAAGTGCGCGAAATCAAGCGAGTCAAAGTGAAGCTCGACCGGCACAAAGCCTGGATCGAGGGCTACGGCGAGTTCCTGATCGCGAAAACCGAGTTCCTGGTGGTCGCCGATCTTGAGATTGAGCAGGGAACTCGCCTGAACCTGACCAACGCCCGGGTGATTTTTGAATGGCAAAAGGCCGATCCCTTCGCGCAAAAAGCGCTCATCGACGCCTTGAATCCGGTCGTCGATTTGCAGAAAGATCTGGACCTGTATGATGCATTTTTCTTGGAAAAATTGGAGCTAAAGGGCGGCAAGCTGCGTGCCGAGGGCCAGACCAAAATCCCGAACAGGCCCAAGTAAAGTTTTCGCAAAGAATTCCGGTGTATGCTGTACGGACAGCCATGCCAACACTGGATGAGTTGCTTCACGAAGTCGTGAAGCGTGATGGGAGTGACCTTCACCTCAAGGCCAATAATCCGCCGCTCATGCGCATCCGCGGCGATCTTTCCCGCACCGCGCACCCTGCAATCCCCGAAGCGGAACTCGACAAGATGCTCCATGGGATCTTGAACGAAGAACGCCTGGCCCGCATCAATGAGTTTAAAGAGCTAGACCTCAGTTACCGAGTGCCTGGGCTCTCCCGGTTCCGCGTCAACATGTATTGGCAGCGTGGAAAGCTGGGCGCGGTCTTCCGTGTCATTCCGTTCAAAATCCGCACAATCAGTGACCTTGGACTGCCGCCCGTTACGCAAAAACTTGCACTTTTGCCACGGGGTCTGGTGCTCGTTACCGGCCCAACCGGAAGTGGAAAATCAACAAGTCTGGCGGCAATGATTAACCATATCAACGTCAATTCCCGGGCGCACATCATGACTATCGAGGATCCGATTGAGTACGTGCACGAGGACAAGATGGCGATGATCAATCAGCGCGAGCTAGGGACAGACACCCACACCTTCGCCGACGCGCTCAAGCACGTGATGCGCCAAAACCCGGACGTGATCCTGGTCGGAGAAATGCGCGACCTGGAGACCATTCAGCTGGCCATCACCGCCGCCGAAACCGGCCACCTCGTTTTTTCCACGCTGCACACGGTGGACGCGGCTCAGACCATCGACCGTATCGTGGACGTTTTCCCACCCGCCCAGCAGGCTCAAATCCGGACCCAGCTGAGCGTCACTCTGCAAGCGGTGATCTCGCAAACCCTGCTTCCGCTCAAAGCGGGTGAGGGCCGAATTGCTGCATTTGAAGTCATGACCTGTACCCCGAGTATTCGCACGATGATCCGAGACGGCAAGACCCACCAGGTCTATCACGACATTCAGATGGGTGGCGAAGACGGGATGCAAACCCTAGACGGTCACCTCCTATTCCTGATGCGCAAGGGGCTAATCGACTACGAACATGCCGTCGGAAAGTGCTCAAATGTGAACGAATTCCAGTCGCGAGCCCTGCGCGAGGGGCTGATCACAGCGGAGGTGGCCAATGCAACGCGTTGACGAGATGCTGCAGAAAACGGTCGAGCTTGGCGGCTCAGACCTACACTTTAAAGCCGATACCGGCAAAGTCTATGTGCGCGTAATGGGCGAACTGCGCGAATTGGCGGAGATCCCGTCTTTCGACGCCGCCGAGTTCGAGGTAGCGCTGAAAAACATGCTGCGCCCCGGCCAGTGGGACCGCTTCCAGCGAGACATGGAGCTCGACTTCTCCTATGAAGTTCCTGGCGTCTCCCGTTTTCGCGGGAACCTCTATGTCCAACGTTCTTCCGTGCAAGCTGCATTTCGCGCCATCCCCTACGAAATCCAGTCGATGGAAGATCTGCAACTTCCTGCGTCGAGCTTTGAGTTTATTCAGCGGCCGCGCGGTTTGGTGCTCGTCACGGGCCCCGCAGGCTCGGGTAAGTCCACGACTCTGGCCGCGATGATCGACCGGCTCAACCGCACGACGAAGCAGCACATCATCACCGTCGAGGACCCCGTGGAGTTCGTCCACGACGATCACATGGCGCTGATGAACCAACGCGAGCTGGATATCGACACGAACTCGTTTGCCAACGCTCTGAAGCACGTCTTGCGGCAAGACCCCGACGTAATTCTGGTCGGTGAAATGCGCGACCTCGAGACCATTCACCTAGCCATCACCGCCGCTGAAACCGGCCACTTGGTCTTTGCGACCCTCCACACCGTGGACGCGGTTCAAACGGTCGATCGTATCGTCGACGTGTTCCCGACTTATCAGCAGCAACAAGTACGCATGCAGCTCTCGGTGAACCTCATCGGTGTGATCTCGCAGACCCTTGTCAAGCGTAAGGACGATCGTGGACGCGCCGCTGCGTTCGAGGTCCTGGTTGGCACTTCTGCCGTCCGCAACCTCATTCGCGAGAACAAGTCTTACCAAATCAACTCGATCATCCAGACCGGCCAAAAGCAGGGCATGCAGACGCTGGATCAATCACTGGTGAAGCTGGTGGATAAGGGCATCTTGGACCAATCGGTGGCGCGGTTTAGGGCCAAAGACCGCGGCGAGTTTGACCGAATGCTGGCAGCGGGAGGCCCGCCTGGTGCGCCAACCCAAGCAGCGCCAGGCGGGTTCGCGGGTCCGCAGCCAACGGTCCCGGGGGCACCTCCGGCTGCGCCGCCTGCTCAGGGTGGCGTGCGTGGGCAGCCCAATCGCCCCGGCTACCCGCGCGAACCTGGTTCTTAGGTTCAAACGGTTTCTGTTTGGGACTTTTGACTTGGGAACGAACTCTCGTCGCCGGGGAGTTGTCTATCTTTCAAGAGGCGCACAATAAAGCGCCCACCAAAAAAAAACAAGACGAGCGAAGTAAAAACGCAAGAGACGTCAAGAGTAGCCAACTCCTCAACGCCCGGGACCTGAGAACCCCCGGGCGTATTTTTTAATGATTGCTCGGTATTGTTGCGATAATCAGGCGCGAGAATTGACAACTCTTGCTGATCAAAATTAAGTCGATGAGCGCCGAAAAACGCTAAGGCTTTCGCTATTCCCAGCA